>JBCCEW010000039.1 GCA_039030075.1 Myxococcota bacterium
AAACCCCTTCCGCATCGGCCGCTGCCAGCACGGCGCGCGTCAGCGCGGCCGCCGGCGCGCTCATGGCGGCCAACGGGTCGGGACGTTTCGACCGGCTCATCGCGAGCGCCCCGATCCCCGGGGATGCTTCGCCTCGACCGTTTCCCGCAGGCGCGCCCGGCTCACGTGGGTGTAGATCTGGGTCGTCGAGAGATCCGCATGGCCGAGCAGCGTCTGCACGGCGCGCAGATCGGCGCCGCCCTCGAGCAGGTCGGTCGCGAAGGCGTGTCGCAGGACGTGGGGAGACACGCGGTCGGTGGGAATCCCCGCGCGACGGGCGATCCCGCGCAGGCGCGTGAAGAAGTTCTGGCGGGTCATCGCCTTTGCGCGCTGGGTCAGGAAGAGCGCATCGGGATCGCGGGGCGCGCGCTTCGCGAGCGCGGGGCGCGCCGTTTCGAGATAGGCATCGAGGGCCTCGAGGGCGAGCTCACCCAGCGGCACGACCCGCTCGACGTTCCCCTTCCCCACCACGCGCAGCCAGCCTGCGCGGCGGTCCAGGGCCGAGGTGGGCAGCCCCACCAGCTCGCTCACCCGGAGACCCGCCCCGTAGAGCACTTCGAGCATGGCGCGATCGCGCAGACCCAGCGGGCCTTCGGGCGCTCCGGCGGCCTCGATCAGTGCCTGGGTCTCGTCGTCGCGCAGCACCTTCGGAAGCGGCGCGTCGAGCTTCGGCGAAGCGACGCCGCGAACCGGATCCTCGGCGAAGGCCGCTTCGGCCCCGGCGTGGCGCAGGAAGCGGCGGACCGCGACGAGCGCGCGTGCGCGCGAGCGCGGCGCCAATCCCTGGGCCTGCAACGAGGCGGAGTAGGCCTGCAGCGCCGCGGGCGTCACCGCATCGGTGTGCGCGATACCCGCCCCGGCCAGGAAACCGAGGAAGCGGCGCAGATCGCGACCGTAGGCCTCGATGGTGCGGGGCGAGAGTCCGCGCTCGAGGGCCGCATGACGTAGGTACGCCTCGACCCCTACCTCGAGCTCCGCTGCCGGGCGCCGCTTGCCAGACCGGGAAGCGCTCATGACGCGCTTCCCAGGACCTCCAGCAGATCCCGCTCGAGTGCCGCGAGCGCCGCGTCGTCCTGGATCTTGCCGCCGTCGGCGTTCTTCAGGTAGAAGGCGTCGGTGACCTGGTCGAGCACCTTTCCGGCCTTGGAGATGTAGACCTCATAGCCGTGCGCGGTGATCACCCGTGTGAGGTCGTGCAGCAGGCCGAGTCGGTCGTTCGCTGCGACGTCGACGATCGTGTAGAAATCGGATTCGTCGTTGGTGACCGAGACGGTCTCGACGCTCTTGACCGGCGTGGTGGTGACGCCCACCGGACGCCCGCGTCGCTTCAAGAGTGCGGCCACGTCCTCCTCTCCGCCGAGCACGCGGCGCAGAGAGGTCAGCAGATCGTTCCAGACTTCCTGGCGGGCGGTCGGGTCCCCCTTCGGCGTCGCGATCCGGTAGACCTCGAGCGCCATGCCCGCCTTCGTCGTGTACGCATGGGCGCCCAGAATGTTGATGTGGTGGGCCGTCAGCACCCCGGCCACGTTCGTGAACAGGCCCGGTGCGTCCTGCATGCACAGGATGAACTCGGTGAAGTCGCCGCGCATCTCGCGCACGCCATGGTGGAAGGGAGACTCCCGGTCCCAATCGAGGGCCACGCGCGCATGCCGCGCGATCTGGGACGGGGTGTGCGCCGTGAAGTAGCGACGCGGCAGCATCCCGAAGTAGTCCTCGATGATCACGTCCTCGACGCCCTGCTTGCGCAGCTCCTCACCGGCGGCAGCCCGACGCTTCTCGACGCGACGCTCGATCAGCTCCATCGCGCGCTTCGGATCGTCCGCGCCCGTCTCGAGCAGCTCGCTCGTGCGGGTGAAGAGTTCGAGGAGCAGGCGGCCCTTCCAATCGGTCCAGGCCTTCTTCGACGACGCGCGGATGTCGACGACCGTGAGCAGCAGCAGCAGGCGCAATCGCTCGCGGGTCTTGACTGTGCGCGAGAACTCGAGGATGAGCTGCGGGTCCGAGAGATCGCGGCGCTGGGCGATGTGGGACATCACGAGATGCTCGTCCACCAGGAAGACGACCAGATCGATGAGTTCAGGGTCGGCCCCCATCCGCTCCAGACACGCCCGCGCGCGCACCGCACCCTTCGGCGAGTGGTCGCCCCCGAGGCCCTTGCCGATGTCGTGCATCAGGCAGCCGAGGATCAGCGGCAGCAGATCGCCGGTGTCGCGCACGAGAGCCGTGGCGACCGGAAGCTCCTTCTCGAGGTCGCCCTTCCACAGCCGACGCAGCTCCTCGACCAGGAAGATCGAGTGCACGTCGACGGTGTAGGTGTGATACATGACGTGCTGCCAGCGACAGACGATGTGGTCCCACTCGGGCAGATACGCACCCAGCAACCCGACCTCGTTCATCGTCGTCAGCGAACGCGTCACCCGGCGCTGATCGCGCAGGATCTTGAAGAAGGCCTCGCGCGCTTCGGGAAGCTGCCGAAATTCGTCGTCGACGAGGTCGAGATTCTCGCGAATCAGCCGGCGGGCCTTGCGGGTGATCGGGACATCGTAGTCCTGCGCCACCTGGAAGGTCCGCAAGAGCAGCAGCGGATCCTCTCGCAGCTGGCGCGAGTGGGGGATCTCGAGCTGACCGTCGGCGATCCGCAGCCCCTCCTCGACGTACTGGACGCGGCGCCGGCGCGGGCGCCGGCGCACCCGTGCGAGGGACTGCTCCATCACCAGCGAGGCGCAGTTCAGGACGTTGCGCGCGTGGCGGTAGTACTCGCCCATCAGCTGTTCGACCGGCAGCTGGTGGCCGTGCTCCTGGAAGGAGAGCGCCTGGGCAACGTGTTCCTGCAGGTCGAAGCTCATCTGGTCGTGCTTGCGGCCGACCTGGAGGTGCAGCTCGTTGCGAATGCCCCAGAGGAAGTCGAGGGCCGTGTTGAGATCGCGGGTCTCCGTGTGGGTGAGCAAGCCCTGATGCAGGAAATCCTCGCGACTGCGCGCGCCCGGCACCGCCGCCTGCATCGCCCAGTAGGCCGCGTGGTAGTCGCGCAGCCCCCCCGCCCCTTCTTTCACGTTCGGTTGGAGCAGGTAGAGCGAATCCCCGAACTCGGTGTGTCGCTCGTGGGTCGCGACGATCTGCTGGGAGATGAAGCCCTCGGGACGGTTCAACAGCTTCGACTGCACCAGCCGCGCGAACTCGTGGAAGAGGATCCCGCTACCCGCCAGGAAGCGTGGAGCCAGGAGCGCGGTGCGCACCGTCGTGTCGTCGCGCGCGAGCTTGATCGTTTCGGCGATCGTGCGCGTGGCGCCGCCGACGGTCACCTGGGAGTCCCAGAGCCACACCTGCAGGCGTTCGGCCACCGCCTTCACATAGGGGGTGACCTTGTCGCGGTAGAGGAAGAGTAGATCCACGTCCGAATGGATGTTCATCTCGCGGCGGGCGTAGCCCCCCACGGCCACCACGCAGAACTCGCTCGGCCCCTCGCCGCCTTCGTGGAAGTACTGGCCTTCGGAGAGATCGAAGAGTCGGCGAATCAGGGCATCGACCTGGTCGCTGTGGGCCTCGTTGACGGCCGTACCGCCCGCGCCGCCGGCGTGGAGATCGCGCAGGTGGTCCTTCGATTTCGCCAGGAACTCGCGCGCGGCGATCGGCACCTCCTGCGGTGCGATGGCGATCGGGAGCCAGTCGTGGACGTCAGGCGAACTCACCACGAACTCCTCACCGCGAGCGCGGCCGTGTCGTCGCGGTACTCGACCAGGGCATCGGCGATGCCCTCCGCGACGGCGTCGATGTAGCCCGGGTCGCGCAGCCGTTTCGACTCCCCGCGGTGGGTGACGAAACCCGACTCGACGAGCACCGCCGGCATCCCGGAAAGGAACAGCACATAGAACGGGCCCTTCTTGACCCCGAGATCTTCGACCGGGCGGTACTGCTTCGGCAACCCGGTGATCAGCTCGTTCTGCACGTGCTCGGCCAGCCGCTTCGAATGTGGCGACACCTCGGATACCCGCAGGCGCGCGAGGGTGCGCTGCAGATCGTTCACCTCGGATCGCGGTACGCCGTTCTCGCGCGCCGCCACCGTCACGCTGTGACGCTCGTAGTTCTGGTCGAGGTAGTAGGTCTCGATGCCGTTCGCCGACCGCCGCCGCGAGGCGTTCGCGTGCAGCGACACGAAGAGGTCGCCGCCAGCGCCCTCGGCGATCGCCGTGCGCTCCTCCAGGCTGAGCGCCTTGTCGCTGTCGCGGGTGTTCACCACCCGAAAGCCGCGCTCTTCGAGCTTCGGCTGCAGGGCCCGGGCGAGCTTCAGGGTGACGTCCTTCTCGCGCAGGCCCCCGATCCCGATCGCGCCGGGATCGCGTCCGCCGTGGCCCGCATCGAGCACGATGGTGCGCACCTGGCGCAGATCGGTCGGGAGCCGCAGCCCTTCGTCGCGCAGCGATGCGTCACCCTTGCCGCGCCGTCCGTAGACGTCGATCACCAGTCGATCGGGGTGGCTCAGGAGGAGCACGCGGTGGCGCGCGTGGGTCTCGAGGTCGAGCACGACGCGAATCGCTGTCTTCGTGTTCTGACCGATCCGGATCCCTTCGAGGAGCCCATCGCCGACGGGCCGCGCGTTCTCGTAGTCGCGTCCGACCCACACGCCCTCGAGGTCCATGTAGAGGCGCTCGGGTCGACCGTCCGCCGGCGGTAGCAGCCGGGCGTTTCGCTTGATCCGCACCTCGTCAGTGAGCTCGACGACGACGCGCGTGTAGTCCGGGTAGGACCAGTGTCGGAGCTCCGCCACGTCCGAGAGCCCGGGCGGCCGCTCGACGCCCAGACACAGGAGCGCCGCGAAGGTCAGGAGCGCGAGCCGCCCGGCCCTCACGACGGTTCCTCCTCGGACAGCTGTTCGCGCCAGCGTGCCAGGAGCGTCAGCGCCTCGACGGGCGTGGTCTCGTCGACCGCGAGCGCGCGCAGCTCCTCGAGGACCGCGTCGGCCTTCGGGTCCGGGGCCGCCTCCTGGAAGAGTCCCAGCTGCGCGTCGGCCGATTTCGGCTCGGGGGCCAGGCGCGCGCGACCCGAGTTCTCGACGCCCGTCGACTCGAGCTGCCCGAGGATCTCTCGCGCGCGCTCGAGCACGCGGCCAGGCAACCCGGCCAGGCGCGCGACCTGGATCCCGTAGGAACGACTCGCCCCGCCTTCGACCAGGCGGCGCAAGAACACCACCTCGTCGTTCCACTCACGCGCGGCGAAGTGGGCGTTCACGACGCGGGGGTGACTGGCAGGGAGATCGGTGAGCTCGTGGTAGTGGGTCGCGAAGAGTGTGCGGGCACCGACGCCCGGGGCGTCGTGCAAGTATTCGGCGACGGCCCAGGCGATCGACAGGCCGTCGTAGGTGCTGGTGCCGCGGCCGATCTCGTCGAGGATCAGCAAGCTGCGCGGCGACGCGTGCGCCAGGATCTCGGCGGTCTCGCGCATCTCGACCATGAAGGTCGACTCGCCCCGGGCCAGCCGGTCGCTTGCGCCGACGCGCGTGAAGACGCGATCGACCACGCCGATCCGCGCCGACTCGGCGGGAACGTAGGACCCGAGCTGAGCGAGCAAGACGATCAGCGCCACCTGGCGCAGGTAGGTGCTCTTGCCCGACATGTTGGGGCCGGTGAGAACCACGATCTGGCGCGTCTCCGGGTCGAGCTCGGTGTCGTTGGGGACGAAGGCCTCGTCGCCACGCGCCACCAGGAGCGGCTCGATCACCGGGTGACGACCGCCGTGGATCTCGAGCTGGGTCGTCTCGTCCACTTCGGGCCGCGTCCAGCCATCGCGCCGGGCCACCTCCGCCAGTGAGGCCAATGCGTCGAGCTCGGCGACGGCGTCGGCCGCGCGCCCGATCTCGTCCGAGGCCACCAGCACCGTCTGGCGCAGCTCCTCGAAGAGCTCGCGCTCGAGGGCGGCCGCGCGCTCGGTGCCGCCCCGCACCTCTTGCTCGATCTCGCGCAGGGCCGGTGTCGTGAAGCGTTCCGCGTTCGCCAGGGTCTGCTTGCGCTCGTAGTCGTCGGGCACGCGATCGAGGTTCGTCTTCGTGACCTCGATCGAGTAGCCGTGCACCGGGTGGAAGCGGATCTTCAAGTTGGCGATGCCCGTCCGATCGCGTTCGGCCGCCTCGTGCCCCGCGATCCAATCGCGTCCCTTGTGCACACCGCCGCGCAGGCCATCGAGCTCGGCTCGATAGCCGTCGCGGATGTACCCCGTCTCGAGCGCACCGCGAGAACCGCGCGGGAGCGGCGCGACTTCGTCGGCCAACGCAGAGCGCAAGAGCCCCGCCACCTCCGGAAGCGCACGCGGCACCGGGAGCGCCGCCGGCCGCTCTCCTTCGAGGAGCGCATCCCCTTCACCCGCGGTGTCGGAGACCGCCGCTTCGAGGGCCGGGAGCGCTTCGAGCGACGCGCGCAGCGCCACGGCGTCGCGCGGGGTCGCGCCGGGGCGCGCCACCTTCGAGAGCAGGCGCTCCAGATCGCGCACGCCAGCGAGCGCGTCTCGCACGCGACCGCGCAACCGATCGCGATCCGCGAGAAACGCCACCGCATCCTGCCGCGCGCGAATCCGCTCGGCGTTCACCAGTGGGTAGGCGAGCCAGCGGGCCAGACGACGCGCGCCCAGGGGCGTGCGTGTCTCGTCGATGCGGTCGAGGAGCGTGCGCGCACGCGTCCCGTCCTCGCTGTTCTGCAGCAGCTCGAGGTGCGCGCGGGTGGCCTCGTCGAGCACCATCGCGTCGGTCAGGGCGTAGCGCCGCAGCCGCGAGGTCTGGCCCAGCACGAAGGGCTGATGCCGACCGACGTAGTGCAGGAGCGCCGCCGCCGCGCGGGAGGCCGGGTCCTCGGCATCGGCTTCGAGCCCTTCGGGATGAGCGGGCGCCTGCGCCACCTCGTAGTCGACCGGCTCGCAGGGCGAGAAGGCCGCGTCGGGAAGCTCGCGGGCGAGCGCCGGTTCCACCTCGGGTCGGTCCGCCGGCACCAGCACCTCGCGGGGCCCGAGCCGGACGAGCTCTTCGCAGAGCGCCGCGGGGAGGGTCTCGCCGGAATCCGCCGCGACCTCGGTCGCCCGCAGGTCCCCGGTGGAGGCATCGAGCACGGCCAGGCCCGCCGGGTTGCCCGGCACGACCGCCGCCAGACACAGCTCCCGACTCGCTTCGATGCTCTGGGGGTCGCTCGAGAGGCCCGGCGTGACGACTTCGACGACGTCGCGCTTGACCAGCCGCTTCCCGCCCACCGACCGCGCGTCCTCGACCTGCTCGCAGATCGCCACCCGATAGCCCTTGGACGCGAGCTTCGCGAGGTGCTGCTCGGCCGCGTGCACCGGGATGCCGCACATGGGCACCGCGTCTTCCTTGTTCTTGTCCCGGGTGGTGAGCGCGATGTCGAGCAGCGGCGCCGCGATCTCGGCGTCCTTGAGGAACATCTCGTAGAAGTCGCCCATCCGGTAGAACAGGATCTCTTGGGGATAGCGCGCCTTGATCGCCAGGAACTGGCGCATCATCGGGGTGTCGAGCGCCGACTTCGCCTTGCTCACGACAGGAAGTCCCGCTGGAAGGTGCTCTTCTCACTCCGCAGGAGTCCGCGCCGCTCGAGCACGTCGAGGAGCTCGGCCGTAGCCTTCGAGCTCTCGCTATCGCGGCGTTCGCTGATGAGGAGCCGGCCGAGCGCCGCCCGGGTCTCGAGATCGTCGGGGCTGCGCTCGAGGACGCGACGCAGCTCGGCCAGCGCCTCTTCCGTCTCGCCGCGCGCCGCCAGCGTGCGCGCCAGGGCGAGGCGGGCGTGGACGTCATCGCCACGTTCTTCGATCAGGCCGCGCAGGTAGGCCTCGTAGTCGCGGGGCTTGTCGAGCGCGGCGTAGGCCGACTCGATCTGGGGGTAGACGAGTGCCGCGCTGCGCCGATCGATCGCCGGGACCTTCGACCAGGCGGCGAGCGCCGCCTTCGACTTGCCGCGCTCGGCCTCGAGCGAACCCAACACGATCCAGCCCCGCACCGACTGGGGGTTGGTGCGCAACGCGCGCCGCACCGCCTTGCGCGCGTCGTCGTTCCGGCCCTCGGCGAGCGCCGCCTCGGCCATGTCGACCCAGAGACGCGCGCGCTCGACCGCGGCGTTCGTCTTGTCGAGCTTCGCGAGCCGCTTCTGGGCGGCCAGGGCGCGCGGGTAGTCGCGCACCGCACCCGCCAACGACACCAGCGCACGCAGCGACTCGACGTGCTTCGGATCTCGCGCCAGCACCTCTTCGTAGGAAGCGATCGCCCGCTGCAGGAAGCCGCCCTGACGGAAGTCGGCGGCCAGGTCGGCCATCGCCGTGATCGTCTGCTCGGGCGTCAGATCCTGACGCAACAGCAGGTTCTGGTGGACGCGGATCGCGCGGCCGATCTCACCCCGCATCCGATAGAAGCGCGCGAGCGCCAGGTAGGGCTCGACTCCCGTGGAGTCGAGTTCGACCACCTGGGTGAGCAGCTCCTCAGCGCGCTCGTGATCGCGATCGAGCACGGCGAGCAGCGCAGCTCGCGCCGCTTCGTCCGCGTCGCGCGGGAGACGCCGCCGGGGGCGCCTGCGAAACCAGTCCCGGACGGAAATCAGCGACTCCCGTCGCCGGCGGCCGCGTCGGGCGCCGCCGGGGCACCAGAGCTGTCCTCGGCGAGGGGGAGGTTGCGCAGCTGGTGGATCTCGGACTCGAGCCCGCCCACGGTCTTGCGGTAGCGACGCTGGACCATGCCGGCGCGAACGCCGAAGAAGAACCAGCCGAGCCCCGCGAAAGCGAAGCCGAGCCCGAAGGCGCCGATCAGCGCCTGCCAGATCGGGATCTCGAGGATGCCCCAGAGGTAGTGCACCGCGACCCGGTTGGCGTTCTCCGAAGCGAACTGCCAGCCGAGCACCATCACGGCGCCGATCAGGCCAAGACCGATCAGACGACGCACCCAGCGCATGGAAACGGTCACTCCCGGGGGGCGGAAGCGGAGAGCGGAACTAGGAAGTGGGCGACTCCGGAGAAGAATGGCGCCCCACGTCCACCATCTCCTTCAGCTCCTTGCCCACTTTGAAGAACGGAGTCCGCTTGGCGGAGATGTGTACGGGCTCGCCCGTCTTCGGGTTCCGGCCCTCACGGGCCTCCCGCACCTTCACCTGGAAGCTCCCGAAACCGCGGATCTCGATGCGCTCGCCCTCCTTGAGAGCACTCGCCATCGAATCGAAGATCGTGTTGACGACGATCTCCGTGTCTTTCTTCGAGATGTGCGGCGTCCGTTCGGCCACCGCCTCGATCAGTCCGCTCTTCGTCATGTCGCTCTATTCCTCTCCGTCTGTGCCCTCGGTTCCATCGGTCTTCTGGGCAAGCTTTTCGGCGAGGAGGTCCCCCAGCGTGGTCGTCTGCGTCGCAGACTGCTGGGCCGCCAGCTTCTTCAAGGACTCTCGCTGTTCCTTATCGGTCAGCGCCTTGATCGACAGAGAGATCTTCTGCTCCATCGGGTCGACGCGGGTGACGAGCGCCGTCACCTCCTGACCTTCGGAGACCACATCTGACGGGTTTTCCACCCGCTCCTGGGCCAGCTCCGAGCTGTAGATCAGCCCTTCGATGCCGTCCTCGAGTCGGACGAAGGCACCGAAGTCCGCCACGTTGGTGACGGCGCCGTTGATCTCACTGCCGACCGGGTACTTCTGCAGGATCTCGTTCCAGGGGTTGTCCTGGAGCTGCTTGATGCCCAGAGAGAACTTCTCGTTCTCCTTGTCGATCTTCAGCACGGTCGCTTCGACCATGTCGCCCTTGTTGAACTTCTCGCTGGGGTGCTTGATCTGCTCCGTCCAGGAGATGTCCGACACGTGCACCAGACCGTCGATGCCCTCTTCGAGGCCGATGAAGACGCCGAAGTTGGTGACGTTGCGGACCGCGCCCGAGACCTTGGTGCCGACCGGGTACTTCTCCTCGATCACGCTCCAGGGGTTGGGCTCGATCTGCTTCATGCCCAGCGAGATCTTGCGATCGCGCTCGTCCACGTCGAGCACCACGGCTTCGACGCTGTCGCCCACGGCCACGACCTTCGACGGGTGCTTGATGCGCTTCGTCCAGGACATCTCCGAGACGTGGATCAGGCCCTCGATGCCCGGCTCGAGCTCGATGAAGGCACCGTACTCGGCGAGCGAGACGACCTTCCCTTCGATGCGCTTGCCGATCGGGTAACGCATCGACGCGTCGATCCACGGATCGGGCTGGATCTGCTTGAGGCCCAGCGAAACCCGCTCGTTCTCCGAATCGAACTTGAGGACCTTGACCTTGATCTCGTCGCCGACGTGGAAGAGCTCGCTCGGGTGGTTGACCCGGCCCCACGACATGTCCGTCACGTGGAGCAGGCCGTCGATGCCACCGAGGTCGATGAACGCGCCGTAGTCGGTGAGGTTCTTGATCACACCGTCGACGATCTGACCGGGGGCCAGCGTCTGCAGCGTGGTCTCGCGCATCTTCTTGCGCTCGCTCTCGAGGAGCGCGCGGCGCGACAGCACGATGTTGGCGCGTCGCTTGTTGAACTTGATGATCTTGAACTGGAGCTTCTGCCCGACCACGTGCTCGAGGTTGCGCACGGGTCGCAGGTCGACCTGGGAGCCGGGCAGGAACGCCTTGACGCCGATGTCGACGGCCAGGCCGCCCTTCACGCGCGATAGCACCGTGCCTTCGACGGGCTCGTCGGCCTTGTAGGCCTTGCTGATGTCGTCCCAGACCTTCAGCCGGTCGGCCTTCTCCTTCGAGATCACCACGCGACCGTCGTCGCCCTCGGCCTGCTCGAGCAGCACGTCCACTTCATCGCCGGGGCCGACGAGGACGGTGCCGTCGTCGTCCATGAACTCCCAGGCGGCGACCAACCCCTCGGACTTGAAGCCGATGTCGATCTGCACGTGGTCGTCGTCGATCGACAAGACGGTGCCCTTCACCACCTCGCCTTCCTTGATCGCTCGAATGCTGCTTTCGAACAGGTCGGCGAAGGACTCGCCGGTACTCAGGTTACTCATAAGCGTTTACTTGGGTGTCTCCGTAGAGTCGCCGCGCGCCCGCGCGGCGTTGGGTACGTCGGAACCAGCGGCCGGCTCCTCGAGGAGCGGCGCCGGGAACAGATGGGAACGGGCGGCGGAGAGTAGCCGGAAAAGTGCCTCCGCGTCGCCTGCTTCCAGCGCTCGGGCCAGGTCCTCGAGGGCCTGGCCGGTAGCGGCCACCGGGGCCGCCAGCGCCTTGTGATTCTGGGACAGGATATCGGCCCACAGGCCGGGATCGCTGCGGGCGATCCGGCTGAAATCCCGGAAGCCGGCCCCCGCCACCTCGGCGGCGGCGCCCGGTGCCTTCTCCAGGCTGGCCGCGTAGGCGTAGGCCAGCAGATGGGGCAGATGGCTGATCCAGGCCACCTCGGCGTCGTGGGCGGCGGGCCCGCGGCGCACCACCTGGGCGCCCAGGGCCTCCCAGAAACCCGCCACGCGCGCCGTTGCCTCCCCATCGGCCTCGGTGACGACGCACACGGCCCCGTCCAGGAGGTCGGGCCGCGCGTGCTCCATCCCGGTTTCGTGCCCACCGGCCATCGGGTGGGATCCGACGAACTGGGCACCCGGGGGGAGGATCCCAGGCAGGGTCTCGACGAGCGGGCCCTTCACGCTGCCGACGTCAGTGACCAGGCAGCCGGCGCCGAGGCTCGGCGCGAGGGACTCGAGGACCCGCGGCATTGCGCCCACGGGCGTCGCCAACACGACCAGGTCTGCGTCGCGGCCGGCGACGTCGAGCTCTGCGATCGCATCGACCGCGCCGAAGCGCAGGGCCTGGGCGCGGGCGTTCGGGCTTCGCGTGGCGCCCACGACGTGGTTCGCCACCTCGCGCTGCTTCGCGGCCCAGGCGACCGAGCCCCCGAGGAGGCCCAGCCCGACCACGAGCAGTCGCTCGAAGGGCGCCGTCACGCTCCCTCCTCGCGCAAGCGAGCCAGGGTCTTCACCAGGCGCTCGTTCTCTTCGGGCAGCCCGATGCTCACCCGGATGTGGTTCGGCATGCCGAAGCCGGCGAGGGGACGCACGATCACGCCCTCACGCTGCAGCCGCTCGAAGGCGTCGGCGCCGGCCTCGACGAGCACGAAGTTCGCGTCGCTCGGCCAGACCCGACAGCCCAACGCGCCCAGCTCGCGGGTGAGGTAGGCGATGCCTTCGTCGTTCAGCGCGCGCGTGCGCTCGGCGTGGTCCTCGTCGTCGAGGGCCGCCACGGCGGCCGCTTCGGCGAGGCGGTTCACATTGAACGGGTGACGCGCGCGGTTGAGGTAGTCGATCAGCTCCGGACCCCCGAGGCCGTAGCCCACACGCAGACCGGCGAGTCCGTAGATCTTCGAGAAGGTCCGCATCACGAGGGTTCCCGGCCGGCGCGCCACCCAGGACAGGGCGTCGGGGAAATCCTCGCGGCGCACGAACTCGCGATACGCCTCGTCGACGAAGAGCACCACGTCTTCGGGCAGCGAGGCGACGAAGGCGTCGAAGGCCTCTGCCCCCATGCTCGTGCCGGTGGGGTTGTTCGGGTTGCAGACGAACACCACGCGGGTGCGCTCGGTGATCGCCGCGCGCATGGCGTCGAGATCGTGGGCGAAGTCGCCGTCGAGGGGCACGGCTACCGGCGTCGCGCCCATACCCTGGATCACGATCGGGTACATCGCGAACGACGGCCAGGCGTAGACGGCCTCGTCCCCGGGTCCGAGGAAGGACTTCGCGACGAGCTCGAGCACTTCGTCGCCACCGCAGCCGAATACGAACTGGTTCTGCGCCACACCGAAGTGCGCGGCCAGGCGCGCGCGCAGCTCGAAGCAGGCACCGTCGGGATAGCGGTGCGACTCCTCCAGGGCCTCACGGACGGCGGCGATCGCCTTCGGGGACGGTCCGAGCGGGCTCTCGTTCGACGCGAGCTTGATCGCGCCCTCGATCCCGAGCTCGCGCTCGAGCTCTTCGGGCGGCTTCCCCGGCTCGTAGGGCGCGAGCGCGCGGATGTGGGGCTTCACGACACGTTCGAGGGTCATGCGACGCTCCCGGCGAGGGGGGTCCGAGCGCGCGGAAACGACCCGAGCACCCGTGACGTGTGGGCCACCTGCGACGCCACGTCCAGCGCGCGCTGGACGGCCGGATCGGATTGATGTCCCGCCCAATCGATGAAGAAGTAGTACTCCCAAGGCCTCCCCTTGATCGGCCGGAGCTGGATGGACGTGAGGCTCACGCCCTCCTGCGCCATCGGCTCGATCAAGCGGAGGAGCCCTCCTGCTTCGTCGCGGCGGATCGTGAACACCGCCGAGGTGAGGTCGTGACCACTGGCCGCCGGCGGATCGCCGCCGATCACCAGAAACCGGGTGGTGTTGTCGTGTCGATCCTCGATGCCTCGCGAGATCACCTCGAGGCCGTAGGTCTCGGCGGCCAGGGCAGTGCCGATCGCGGCGACGCTGCCGTCCTCGGCGGCCAGCCGGGCGGCGGCCGCGGTGCTCGCGGCCTCGACCCGCTCGGCGTCGGGCAGCGCCTCCTCGAGCCACCGCCGCGACTGGGCGAGGGGCTGCGGGTGCGACACCACCCGGCGTACGTCTTCGAGACGCCCGCTCTTCGAGACCAGCGTCAGCGACACGCGCACGACGCGCTCGGCGCACACCGGCACCTCGTGCTCGGTGAGCGCATCGAGGGTCTGGGTGACGACGCCCTCGGTGCTGTTCTCGACGGGCGCCATGCCGTGATCGACCCGCCCGCTCTCGACGGCGCGAAACACGTCGCCGATCGTCGGTACCGGGTGGTAGTCGACCATCGCGCCGAATTGTTCGCGCGCCGCGAGGTGAGAGAACGTGCCCTCCGGGCCCAGGAAGGCGACGCCGACCCGGGTCTCGAGGGAGCGGGTCCCAGAGATGATCTCGCGGAAGACGGGGCCGATCCCATCCGACGGAAACGGACCGGGGTTGCGCGACTCGAGGGCTTCGACGATGCGGCGCTCGCGGCTCGGTTCGTAGACCCCGGTGTTGTGGTTCTGCTTGAACTCGCCGACGCGCCCGACGAGGGTCGCTCGATCGTTCAACAGCGCGAGAATCGCGTCGTCCACGGCGTCGATGCGCGCGCGCAGGTCGGCGAGCGCCGACGCGGCGGGCGCGTCAGAGGCAGTGGGGGCAGTGGACTCTGCTGAAACCGGGTCTCGTCGAGACATGGAGCCATCCGAGATCGCCAAGCGGAGACGACATGCCGCCGGGCCGCGACGGTCCAGGAGCCGAGCGCCCTGGCAAATGGAGGGCCGAGCCGCATCCGAAACGCCGATCGGGGCGCTAACCCCTTGAAAAACCAGGCGGGAAGGTAGTCGAGGCCCCTCCCCCTCGCAAACCGGGCTGCGTCGATTCCCGTTGCGTGTCAGGGACTTGGAGGCGTGTGCCGGCTCGCTCCCCGGGTCCGGAGTCGCCGGGGTGACTTCCCCTCGACTTTGGCGCCTCGTTGCACCTCGAGAACCCGGAAATCCGAGGCGGCAACGCGATCAAGGGCCGCTTCTGCCGGGTCGATAGGAGACCTGCGTGGAAGGCGAGTCCGAGCCGGAAATCACCGAGAGCCAGCGCGAGGGCCGCCCGGCGGCGTTCGCGAGTCTGGCGCATCAGATCGTGGTGTTCGTGTTCACCGCGACGTTCGTCACCGCCATGCTCGCGAGCTGGGTCGCGATCCAGTCGAGCCGCAGCTCGCTCCGCGAGACCGCGGACCGGCTCTACGGCGTCTCGCTGCGACAGGCGAGCGAGCGAGTCGAGCCGTGGCTCGTCGCGATGCGTGCCGATCTGCGTTGTCCGCCGGCGGGCCAGAGCGCAACCCCGCAAGCACCGTGGGTGGGGCAGGCCTCGTTCTACACGGAACCGACGCCGACCGATGCCTGGGGCGAAGTGCCGCAAGGTGCGCAGGCGGCGCTCCGGGCCGACACGGGCATCGCGCTCGTGACGCTCGCCGACGGGCGCCTCGGCGTCGCCCTCGCGACGTTGCCCGCTTCCCGTGAACCGGGCTGCGTCGGGATCGCCCGCTTCGATGCGCTCGCCCCGGTGCTGGCCCTCGCCCTGCCGAGCGACGACGCCGCCTTCGTCCTCACCGACGCGAGCGGCCGCGCGCTCCTCCAGACCGGCGACACTTCATTCCTCGGCAACGCCGAGCGACTCCCGATCGAGAACTGGGGCCAGGAGCGTCTCCGCGAGACGCGATTCGGTAGCGAGGAGATCCTCGCCGCCACGCGCAGTCTGGCGCCCTGGGGCTGGCGCATCGCCATCGTCGCTTCGACGCGTTCGCTCTACGCGCCCCTGGTGGCGTCGATCCAGCGCGTGCTCCTGATCGACGCGGTGGTCATCGCCTTGTTCTGCGTCTTCGCCTACCGGGTGACGTCGCGCGTGACCGGTCCGATCGGGCAGCTGTCGGCGGTGGCCCGTCGGGTCGCAGACGGCGAGACCGCCCTCGAGATCCCCGAACCGCCGCAGCGCGACGAGATCGGGATCCTCACCCGCGCCTTCAACGCGATGCTGCGTCGCCAGCGCGAGTACCAGACCGAGATCGAGTCGACGAACCGGCGCCTCCAGGACCGCTACGCGGCCCTCCAGCAAGCGACCGAGGTGTTGAACCAGCTGTCCATCACCGACGGCCTGACCAAGCTCCACAACCACCGCTTCTTCCAGGATCATCTGACCCGGGAGATCCGACGCGTCGAGCGCGCCCGAGAAGACCTCGCGATGTTGATCATCGACATCGACGACTTCAAGAAGCTCAACGACCAGTACGGCCACGCGGGCGGTGACGAGGTGCTCGCGCGAATCGCGGGCATCCTGAACGCCGCCGTGCGCGGTGGCGACCTCTGCGCCCGCTACGGCGGCGAGGAGTTCGTGATCCTCGCCCCGAACACGGACATCGAAGGCGGCTACGCCCTCGCCGAGAAGACCCGCATGGCGATCGAAGAGACCGACTTCCTGATCGACGAGGCCTTCGAGGCGCTCAAGGTCACGGTGTCGATCGGCGTGGCCGCCTACCGGGGCGACCGCAAGGCGTTCTTCGGCAAAGCCGACCAGGCGCTCTACCAGGCGAAGGCCAACGGCAAGAACTGCGTCGTCGTTCACCCGGACGACCTCGCCTAGCGCAAGGGCGCGCGAACAGCGCGACGCCGAGGGGACGCGGGCTATGCTCGTCCGCGTGAGCGTGGTCGTGGGATTGACGGGTGGGATCGGTTCCGGGAAGAGCACCGTGGCGCGGATGTTGGCCGCGCTCGGCGCCACCGTGATCGATGCCGACGCGATCGTCCACGAGCTCCAGGCGCCGGGCATGCCGATGGTCGCCGAGCTCGCCGAAGCCTTCGGGCCCGGCATCCTCGACTCCGAAGGGGCCCTCGACCGCAAGGCTCTCGGCGACATCGTGTTTCGCGACGAGGCGGCGCGCGAACGCCTCGGGCAACTCGTCCACCCGAAGGTCGGCCAGGAGTTCGCACGACGGCTGCAGGCGGCGCTCTCCGAGGGCGTGCCGCTCGTGGTGCTCGACATCCCGCTGCTCTACGAAGGGCGCGAATCAGGCCGCGGCAGTGGCGCCGCCTCGAGCGCCGAAGCGGTGATCGTCGTCTGGATCCCCGAATCGGTGCAGATCGAGCGCCAGATGAAACGCGACGGCTGTGATCGCGCCGAAGCCGAACGCCGGGTCGCGTCCCAACTCTCGCTCGAGCGCAAACGCGAACTCGCCGACCACGTGATCGACAACTCTGGCAGTCTCGAGGCCACCGAAGCGCAGGTGAAGGCGCTCTACGCGCGGCTTACCGGAGCGGCGCCTTCAGCTCGCTGACGAAGGCCGCAGCCGCGTGCACCGCGGCGTCCGGACTGCTGGCCCGCTCGATGCGATCGACGATGGCGCTGCCCACGACGACCCCGTCGGCGAAGCGCGCGACGTCGGCGGCGTGCTCGGGGGTCGACACCCCGAAGCCGACGCAGACCGGGATGTCGCTGTAGGCGCGCACCGCCTTCACCTCGCCCTCGAGGGACTGGGACATCGCGCCGCGCGCCCCCGTCACGCCGGTGAGGGAGACGAAGTAGAGGAAGCCACCGCTCTCGGTCGCCAGCTTCTCGAGCCGGTCCGGCTCGGTGGTGGGCGACGCGAGCAGGATCGGGTCGACGTCTCGCGCCCGAAGCGCCGCGTGGAAGCTCTCGCCCTCTTCCGGCGGCAGGTCGACGATGATCAGGCCATCCACGCCTGCCCCGTGGGCCGCTTCGGCGAACGCCTCTTCCCCCATCGAGACCAGATTGTTCGCGTAGCCCATCAACACGAGAGGGATCTCGAGATGCGGACGCACGCGCGCGACCAGCTCGAGCACCTTGCGCAGGGTGGTCCCGCCGGCGAGCGCGCGCTCGCTCGCGCGCTGGATCGTCGGTCCCTCGGCCATCGGGTCGGAGAACGGCACGCCCAGTTCGATCGCGTCGGCACCGGCCTCCGCCATCGCGACGATCAGGGCCCCCGTGGTCGCGAGGTCCGGATCGCCCGCGGTCACGAACGGCACCAGGGCCTTTTCGCCCCGTGCACGTAGCGTCGCGAAGCGTTCGGAGAGACGGCTCATCGCACGCCCCGCATCACGACACGCTCGCGTCGCGCTGCCGCAGCAGATCGCGCACCTGGGGCGCGTCCTTGTCGCCACGACCGGACAGGTTGATGAGGATCTGCTGCTCGGGGCCGAGCTGCGGGGCGAGCTTGCGCGCGTAGGCGACCGCGTGGGACGACTCGAGCGCCGGGATCAACCCTTCCGTACGCGACAGGTAAAGGAAGGAGTCGAGCGCCTCCTCGTCGGTCGCGGTCACGTACTCGGCGCGACCGCTGTCGCGGAGGTGAGCGTGCTCCGGGCCGACGCCCGGGTAGTCGAGACCCGCCGAGATCGAATGGGCGGGAAATACCTGCCCGTCGTCGTCGAACAGCAGCAGGCTCTTCATCCCGTGCAGGACCCCCGGCTGACCGGCCTGGAGCGCCGCGCCGTGTCGCCCGGAAGAGAGGCCCTCCCCCGCCGCCTCGACGCCGATCAACCGCACGTCGGTGTCTGCCAGGAACGGATGGAAGATGCCCATCGCGTTCGACCCCCCACCGATGCAGGCCAGGATGACGTCGGGCAGGCGCCCGGTGATCTCGACCATCTGCGCGCGCGCCTCGATGCCGATCACGCGCTGGAAGTCGCGCACGATCGTCGGGTACGGGTGCGGTCCCATCACCGAACCGATGCAGTAGTAGGTGTCGCGTACGTTCGTCACCCAGTCGCGCAGGGCTTCGTTCGTGGCGTCCTTGAGGGTCTGGGAACCGCTCGTCACCGGCCGCACCTCGGCGCCCAGCAGCTCCATGCGGAAGACGTTGAGTGCCTGGCGCTCGACGTCTTCCGCGCCCATGTAGACGACGCATTCCTGACCCAGCAGCGCGGCCGCGGTGGCCGTCGCCACCCCGTGCTGGCCGGCCCCGGTCTCGGCGATCACGCGCGACTTGCCCATGTAGCGGGCGAGCAGGCACTGGCCGAGCACGTTGTTGATCTTGTGCGCTCCCGTGTGGGCGAGATCCTCACGCTTCAGGTAGATGCGCGCGCCACCGAGGTCCGCGGTCATGCGCTCGGCGAAGCTGATCGGCGTCGGCCGTCCCGCATAGCTGGACAGCAGGGAATCGAGCTCGGACGTGAAGGCCTCGGTCGCCGTGATCCGGGGGTAGGCCTCGGTGAGTTCGTCGAGTGCGGCGATCAGCGTCTCGGGAACGAAACGCCCGCCGTAGTCTCCGAAGCGCCCGCGCGCATCCGCCTGACTGTCGAAACCCGGGTCCTTGCCGCTCATTCTGCCTCGGGGGCCTCCGCAGTTCGCACCGCCTTCACGAAGCGGGCCAGCTTGTCGGGATCCTTGCGGTGCTCGGCGCCTTCGACCCCGGACGCCACGTCGACGCCCCAGGGCAGCAGGTCCCCGAGATCCCCCAAGGCCCCTCCCACGTTATCCGCGTCGAGGCCACCGGCCAGGATGACGTCGTGACCGCTCTCGAGCAGCGCCGAAGCGTCGGCCCAGTTCCAGGCCTTCCCCTGGCCTCCGCCTTGGGTCGGGTGGTCGAGCAGGAGCATGGTGCCCGGGAACTCGTCGGCCGCCTCGACATCGGCGCCGCGGATCGCCTTGATCACCGGCAGGTCGACGCCCTCCACTTCTTCTTCCGTCTCTTCGCCGTGAAACTGCAGGCGGTCCAGGTCGACCCGCCGCAGTACCCGATCGATCTCTTCGACCGGCGCGTTCTGGAAGACGCCCACCAGCTCCGCGCGGCCATCGACCCGGTCGGCGATCGCCGCCGCCGTGTTGAGGTCGAGGCAGCGCGGCGATTGAGGCACGAAGTTCAGACCGATCAGGTCCGCACCGGCCGCCACCGCCGCTTCGGCATCGTCCGGGTGCACCACGCCGCAGATCTTGATTCGAACGTTCACGGGGTCCTCCGAAGCCGACGCAGCGCTTCCGCCACGTCGTCTTGACGCATCAGTGATTCTCCCACGAGAAACGCATGGGCACCGGCCGCCGCGAGCCGATCCCGGTCAGCGACGCTGGCGATCCCACTCTCGGCCACCAGCACGACGTCCGACGGCACCTTCGGAGCCAGCCGCTCGGTCACGGCGAGGTCGGTCACGAAGGTCCGCAGATCGCGGTTGTTGATGCCCACGATCGTCGCGCCCGCCTCGAGCGCCACGTCGAGCTCGGCCTCATCGTGCACTTCGACGAGCGCGGCGAGCCCCAGCGCATGGGCCCGCTTCTGCAACGCCACCAGCTCCGCGGGTGTCAGAGCCGCGACGATCAGGAGCACCGCGTCCGCACCGGCGACGCGCGCCTCGTCGATCTGGTAGGCGTCGATCGTGAAGTCCTTGCGCAGCAGCGGGCACGGTGCCTCGGCGCGTACCTGGGCCAGGTAGTCGAGGTGTCCGCCGAAGTACGGCTCGTCGGTCAGGACCGAGATCGCGGCGGCGCCACCCTCGGCATAGGCGCGAGCGCAGGCGGCCGGATCGAAGTCGGGGCGGATCTCGCCCTTGCTCGGCGAGCGGCGCTTCACCTCCGCGATCACGCGAGGTGTGGGCCCAGCCGCGAGGGCTTCCCGGAACGGGCGCGTCGGCTCGTCCATCGCCTCGGCGCGGGCCGCCAACGCATCGCGCGACTCGCGCGCCAGCGCCGCGTCCAGCTCGACCCGCTTCGTGGCCAGGATCTCATCGAGGATCACGCCCGGCCCTCCGCGGTCGCCGCGACGAGCGCATCGAGCTTGGCGGCGGCGGCTCCCGAATCGATCGCGGACCCCGCGCTCGCGAAGCCTGCGGCCAGGTCCGACGCCACCCCCGCCACCCACAGCGCAGCCGCCGCGTTCAGCTGGACGATGTCGCGGGTGGGTCCCTGCTCCCCGGCCAGCACGGCCCGGGTGATCCCCGCGTTCTCCTGGGCGTCGCCGCCCCGCAGCGCGTCGGCCGAGACGAGAGAGAGCCCGAGTTCGGTCGGGTCGATCTCGAAGCGGCGCACCTGGCCGTTCTCGAGCAGTGCCGCGTGGGTCTTGTCGGTGAGGGTCACTTCGTCGAGACCGTCCGCGCCGTGGACGACGAGCGCGCGCTCGGATCCGAGCGCCCCGAGGGCCTCGGCGAGCTTCGGCACGAGCGCCGCGTCATAGACGCCGATCAGCTGGTGCTTCACGCCCAGCGGATTCAGCAGCGGCCCCATGCAGTTCATCAGGGTGCGGATCCCGAGCTCGGCGCGCACCGGCGCGACGTGGCGCATCGCCGGGTGCGCCCGACGCGCGAAGAAAGGCGCCAAGCCGACCTTCTCGAGGACGGCGGCAGCCTGCTCGACGTCGAGTTCGATGCCGACGCCCAGCGCCTCGAGCACGTCGATGCTGCCCGAGCGGCTCGAGGCCGCGCGGTTGCCGTGCTTCGCGACCGGAACGCCGGCTGCCGCGACCACGAAGGCCGCGGTCGTCGAGATGTTGAAGGTGTCGGCGCCATCCCCGCCGGTGCCGCAGGTGTCGACGGTCCGTGGGTCGAGACACGGCGCGGTGACGGCCGCGGCGCGCAGTGCACGCGCGGCCCCCACGATCTCGCCGACCGTCTCGCCCTTGGTGCGCAGGGCGACCAGCAGCGCGGCCACGCTCACCGGCGTCGCCTCGCCCGCCGTGATCTCGGCGAACGCGGCTTCGAGCACCTCCGACGCCAGCTCCTGGCCGGCCACCGCCGTCTCGATCGCGGCGCGCACGCTCACGACGCCGCCTCCACGCCGCAGCGATCCAGGAAGTTGCGCAGCAGGCGCTTCCCACTCTTCGTCAGGATCGACTCGGGGTGGAACTGGACCCCCTCGATGGGGAGCGTCTGATGACGCAGCCCCATGATCTCCTGGTCGGCCGTCCGCGCGGTGATCACCAGCGCGTCGGGGAGGCTCGCCTCGTCGACCACCAACGAGTGGTAGCGCGTTGCCTCGAGAGGCGACGGCAGGCCTTCGAACACCCCACTGCCATCGTGGGAGATCTCCGAGACCTTGCCGTGCATGATCGAGCGCGCCCGGCGGACCCGACCGCCGAAGGCCTCGCCGATCGACTGGTGCCCGAGACACACGCCGAGCAGCGGCAGCGACGCCTTCGCGCAGGCGTGCACCGTGTCGAGCGAAATCCCCGCGCCCCCGGGCTCCCCGGGCCCCGGCGAGATCACCACGCCGGCCGGCCCTTCCTCGAGCAGGGTGTCGACGCTGACCGCATCGTTGCGGACGACCCGAACCTCGGCCCCGAGCTCCGAGAGGTACTGCACGAGGTTGTAGGTAAAGGAGTCGTAGTTATCGATCATCGCGATGTGCATGACGCGCTCGCTCAGTCGACCCCCTCGCGCGCCATGTCGATCGCCTCGACCAGCGCGCGCCCCTTGTTGATGGTCTCCTGCCACTCGGCTTCCGGATCCGAGTCGGCCACGACGCCCGCGCCGGCGCGCAGGTAGATCTCGCCGTCCTTCACGAGCAGCGTGCGGATCGCGATCGCCGTATCCATGTTTCCCGAGTAGTCGATGTAGCCAACGCAGCCGCCGTAGGGCCCGCGCCGCAGCGTCTCGAGCTCGTCGATGATCTCCATCGCGCGGACCTTCGGCGCGCCCGAGAGCGTGCCCGCTGGGAAGGTGGCGCGGAGCAGGTCCAGCCAATCGAGCCCCTCGCGCAGCTTCGCCTGGACGTTCGACACGATGTGCATCACGTGGGAGTAGCGCTCGATGATGGCGTACTGGTTCACGTGGACGCTGCCGGTCTCAGCAACGCGCCCGACGTCGTTGCGGCCGAGGTCGACCAGCATCACGTGCTCGGCGAGCTCCTTCGGATCGGCCAGCAGCTCTTCTTCGAGAGCGAGGTCCTCTTCCGGCGTGCGTCCCCGCGGCCGCGTGCCCGCGATCGGGCGCACGTCGATGCGTCCGTCCTCGAGCCGCACCAGGATCTCGGGCGACGAGCCGATCAGTACGGGACCTTCACAGCGTACGAAGAAGAGATAGGGACTCGGGTTGATCACGCGTAGGTGGCGGTAGATCGTGAAGGGGTCGACCTGGAGCGGGATCCGGAACTGCTGGGACAGGACGACCTGGAAGATATCGCCCGCCTCGATGTACTCCTTCGCCCGCTTGACGGCGTCGTGGTACTCCTCGCGCTCCATGCTGCGGTGCACGTCCATGGGCGCGCGCACGGGCCCGGTCCGCGGCTGGGCCGGCAGCGGTTCCCGCAGCGTGTCGACGACGGCGTCGAGCGCCGCGGTCACCTCCCGGTAGGCGGCGTCGCGGTCGGTGTCCGGGCCGACGGCCACCCAGCGCACGAGGGATGCCGTCTTGCGGACGTTGTCGACCACGACGACGGTCTCGGGCAGCACGAACCAGAGGTCGGGCATCTCGACTTCGTCGGGGTTCTCGTCTGGCACGGACTCGACGTGCCGGACCCAGTCGTAGCCCACCATGCCGACCGCACCGCCGAGGAAGCGCGGCAGCGGCGTGCCCTCGATGTGAGCGGGCTCCATCGCCGCGAGCTTCTCGCGCAGCACTTCGAGCGGGTCGCCGGGCGCCGTCACGCGCTCGATGCCGTCGTCGGTTTCCCACTCCACGTCGTGCCCGCGCGCGCGGAAGATGGCGCGCGCGCCGGTGCCGATGAAGCTGAAGCGTCCCCACTTCTCACCGCCTTCGACCGACTCGAAGAGGAAGCTCGTGCGGCCGTCATCCAGGCGACGGAACAGGGACAGCGGGGTGTCCATGTCGGCGAGAATCTCGCGCACGACCGGAACCCAATTCCCCCTCTTCGCGAGTTCCTCGAAGGATTCTCTGGAGGGGCGAAGCACGGAGGGGCCTCTGGGAGGGGCCGCGAGGGCCTGGGGGAGGAGAGCGCAAAACCCGCGTTCTTTCGAACGGTTACCAAAGGCCCCCAAAGCCGTCAAGCAAGCCTTCGCTGCGACGCACCGGGGTGTCACCGAAGCCCACCAGGCGGTAGACGAACTTCACGTCGACCCCGCGGGTGCGGTCCTCGGAGACCACGATGCCCGCCGCCCAGCACTCGCAGCGGGACAGGTATTCGAGGACGCCCCGGTTGGTCAGCACCAGGTCGCCCTCGATCGAGTACGCCATCTGGTACCGGAGGTTCCAGCGCGCCGTGAGGTCCAGCGAGACTCCGGCCTCGAGCTGCTGGATGTGGTCGATCCGGGAACGCTCGTCGAAACGGTCCCCGGCGCCAAACGCCTCGAACACCTCGGGGATGTCGCGCGCCCAGCGGTACTCGCCCTGCAGCGAGACCCCCACCGGATGGCTCCAGGTGGCCGAAGCCAGGGCCTCGTCCACGCGCCCTTCGTCGGGATCGAGGTCGCCGTGGAAGCGCAGGTCGAGCCCCTGCAGCGGGAACGCGCGGCCCTCGAGGATCAGGGCATCGAAGACTTCCTCCTCGATGTCGAAGAGCCCCTGCAGCGTGACGTCGGCGAGCAGGGACGAGCCGTCGCTGTCGTTCCTGTAGAAGCGGTTGTCGAACCCGAGCGTCGCGCGCTGGGCGCGCCGCACCCGGTCGGCGTCGTCGCGGACCACGGCGTCGAGGTCGAGGCCGCGCACCCGATCGAGGGGCACGGCGGTCGCGGGTCGGAACAGGGGATCGCGGCGCTGGGAGCTGCTCGCCACCAGCGCGTAGCCGGCGCGGGGCTCGAGCACGTGGCGCCAGCCACCGAAGTCGCGACTGAGACGGGTGGTCGCGTCGACGCGAGCGGTCGCGTAGCCGCGCTCCTGGAAGCCGCGCAGCCGACTGTCGTAGAGGCTCTGCCGCCAGCCCACCTCGGGCACGACCTGGATCCCGCGCCAGTCGAGGGGCGCGGCGATGCGCGGGTGCACGATCACGCGGTGCCCCCGGTCGGTGAGAGGTTCGCCTTCCTGGAAGCGACCATCGCCCTCCGAGCCACCCGTGGTCGCGAAGTCGTCGGTGTGATTGTCGGGCAGGCCACCCGGCTCGCGTGCGCCGGTGAGGCCAGCGATCCCGTTGGGCAGCGCGTCGATACCGGTGTCGAGGAAGAGCCCGCCCGGTCCGAGCACGGCGCTCGGCAGCTCGCCCTCGGCCCGCTCGCGGGCCTCGAACCACGCGTAGTCGACGTCGACGGAAGGCACCAGGAAGGGCGCACCGGGCAGCGCCACCGGCAAGAGGTCGACGCGAGCGGTGGGCCAGCGCTGCAACACGAAGCGATCGCGATCCAGGTCGTCGGGGCTCTGCAGGTCGTCGACGAACTGGGCGCCGACCGAGACCCCGAGCGCGTCGAGTTCCCCGAACCCCCGACCGAGCCGCGCTTCGGAACGCAGGTAGCGGTCCGAGCGGCGGCTGTTCAACTCGTCGAAATCGAAGGGCACCTGGTTGTCCGACGCGAAGCCGAAGTCGGTCTCGAAGCGAAGGTCGCCGGGCAGCTTCCAGTCGTGCTCGCCCGACAGGCTCCAGCGGTTGCGGCCGAAGGGCTGCGCCGCCGTCTTGGCGTCGATGTCCTGGTCGCGGGTGAAGGCGGCGAGCACCTCGCCGCTCGACTCCTGACTCCAGGCGTAGTCGAAGAAGGCCGCCCCGCCGGCGCCCCGCTCGGTCGAGTAACGCGGGGTCAGGATGAGACCTGCCTCGTCGGCGATCGCCCAGAAGAAGGGCAGTCCGGCCGAGAAGCCGTTGAAGCTGCTGAAGGAGAACTCCGGGAAGAGCAGGCCCGACTGGCGCTCGGTCTTCACCGGGAACGCCAACCACGGGATCCAGGCCACGGGCACGCCGAGGATCTCGACGCTCGCGTTCTTCGCCGTGGCGTAGCCCTCGATCTGGAGGTCGGCCTCTTCCGCCGAGATCTCCCAGGGCACCCGCTCCTCCGGATCGGGACAACGACAGGTGGTGAAGCGGCCCTCGCGGAACCGGTAGGTGTCCGGTCCGGTCTTCTCGATCTCGGCGGCACCGGCGCGGAAGGGGGTGCTCTCGGCCTCCAAGGCGCCGCCGTAGAGGGTACCCGCGACCGTATCGAGTTCGAAGGCGACGAAGTCGGCGGTGACCACGTCTTCGCCATCGGCGAGCGACACGTTTCCGCTCGCCACGCCAAGGCCGGTGGTGCGGTTGAAGGCCGCCCAATCCGCTCGCAGGGTGCGCCCGTGCTGCACGATCTTCACGCGGCCACGCGCCACGTAGAGCTCGCGCTCCATCTCGTAGGAGAGCGCGTCGGCGGTCAGCTCGAAGGGCTCGTTGCGGAGCTCTTCCGGGAGGTCTGCGACCGGCTGGGCACCCGCCGGGACCGCCGCCAGGGCCGCGATCCAAACACCCACGGCGCAGACTCCCGCGATCCAGACACGCACTTGCCGCGGCATGCGGGCGGCAGCCTAGCCCGAATCCCCCCTCCCCCGCCGCCGCAACGCGTCACGGGCCGGTTCGGGCCGTACGGCGAAAGAAAGCGCCCTAGGCCGCGTCCGACATCTCGAGGAACTGGTTCAGCGCCTCGGTGTCGGGCACCAGCAGCACGTCGTCCTCGAGCAGCGCCAGCTTGCGATCGAAGAGCTGATGCAGCGCGCGGTGGGCTTCGAGCATCGACAGGCCCGCCGACTGGGCGAGCTGGGCCAGCCGTGCATCGATGCGCACGCCGTGGTCGCCGTGGGCTTCCCCGTGGCGCATCAGGGCCCGGACCACCGGGCGCATCAGGTCGTCGACCCCGAGCGCCGCGAGCCGGCGCTCGGCCTCGATCAGCCGCGAAACCAGCACGCGAATCATGCGGATCGCGATCACGGGCTCTTCCAGGCACATGCCCTCGAGCGTGTCCCGATCGAGGGCGATCACCCGGGTCGTGTTCACGGCGATGGCCCGCGCGTTACGGCGCTCGCCGAGCACCACGCCCAGCTCCCCGAAGAAGTCGCCGGGCCCCAGGCGCGCCACGACGCGCTCGCGGGCTTCGGTCTCGCGGATGAGCTCCACTTCCCCCGACTGGATCACGTAGAGCTGATCGCCGGGGTCACCGGTCTCGAAGACCGTCTCGCCCGGTGACAGCGTGCGCTGGTAGTAGCGGCGTCCGCCCACGGACACGTTCTGCGCGGCCACGACCTGCCCTCCTCGGTTCGACGCCACGAGGCGACGCTCCAAGGACGCTTGTCGTCGGTCCCGCGGGCAGGCTTGAGGCCCCGCGCGTCGCGGGGCGGCCCGAGGTCGCTAGGAACCGATCAGGTGGGCGATCGACTCCTCGACCTCCTGGGCGGTCTTCAGGCCCACGGTCACCGAGTCGACGTTGCCCTCGGGGCTGACGACGACCATCGCCGGGAACCCGAGGGCCCCGAAGCGGCGGGCGAGATCTTCGTCGGCGCCGGTCAACACCGGGTAGTCCGCGACCGCCTCGTTCTCCAAGCCCCACTCGCGCACTTCTTGCGGTGTGGCGCCGCCGATCTCGACCCCGACCACGACCAGGTCACCGCGCTCCCGGTGACTCTCGAAGACCTGGTTGAGCTCGGCCGGCTGGAACACGCACGGCGCGCACCAGGTGGCCCAGAAGTCGATCACGACCGTTCGGCCGCGGTGATCGGCGAGGCGGAAGGGCTCGCCCCTCAGATCGGGATGGGTGAAGTCCGGCGCGTCGCCGGCCGGCGCCGCCGCGTCGGGCGCACCCGAATCCGCTGCAGACGGTGCCTCGGCCTCCGGTGCGCAGCCGGCCAGAACCCCGAAAAGCGCCGCCAGAGCCAGGGCCCCGCTGGCAGCAGGTGCGCGTCGGTGTGCTCGGTTCGTCATTGGATGGCCTTCTCCGCGGCGTTGATGAAATCGTTCAAGAAACTGAAGTAGCGATTGAGGGCCGTGAACTGATCCGTCACCAGCAGGAAGCCGACGCCCACGAGCACGAAGCCCGACGCCAACTCCAGCTTGTGGAAATGGTCCTTGATCTTCGCGAAGGCGCGGAAGAACCATTCGATGCTCCAGCCGGCCAGCAGAAACGGAATCGCCAGACCCGCCGAATAGACCAGCAGGAGCCCCACTCCCTGGAGCGCGGTTTCGCGTGCGCCCGCCACGGTGAGGATCGTCGCGAGGATCGGACCGATGCACGGCGACCAACCGAGGGCGAACCCCGAGCCGATCACCGCGGAACTCCAGAAGCTCCGCTTGCGCACGGAGAAGTTCATGCGCGTGTCTCGATACAGGGCCTGGATCGGCGACAGCCCCATCATGTGGAGCCCGAAGACGATCACGACGATGCCTGCGATCTGGCTCACGCCGATCTCGAGCCCGAAGAGTTCGAGGCGCCACGTGCGCACCACGTGACCGACGGCGACGGCGCCGACGCCCATCAACACGAACACGAACGAGAAGCCGGTCACGAACCCGAAACACGCCCGCATGACCCGCTTGCGCAGGTCCGCGTCCTCACTGCCGGCGCGCATCTCGTCGACGGAAATGCCCGAGATGAGCGACAGGTAGGCAGGCATCAGGGGCAAGACGCAAGGCGAGAGCACCGAGAGGAGCCCCGCCGCGAAGGCCAGGAAGATGTCCGGGCTTGCCGACGCCGCCATAGTCGATGAGGAAAGCACCTGGCCCCAGCCAATGCCAACCACGCGGGGACCCTACCGGGCGGGCCTGTTCGCGCTTCGGGCCCCAGGACGAAGCCGAAACGAAGACGGGCGACGAAGAGCCTCGAGAGCTCTCCGCCGCCCGTTCTCGGAGGCGTATCCCGATCGACCGGGAAGCGCTTCCAGCGCGCCTCACCGACCCGGGAGCCGGTGAGAAGCGCCGAGACCGTCACCGGCCTAGTAGTCTTCCTCGTAGAAGGTCGACTCGTCGACGGCCGCATGCTGGATCTCGCGGTAGCGCGGATCCTGACCGTAGAACTCGAGCCCTTCTTCCATGCGCAGGTGCGAGGGCGTGACCACGTAGTCACCGCGCACCGACGCCGTCACGACGGCATCGAGCACTTCCTGATCGCCGCCCGCGAGGCCCCAGGCGATCCCGCCGAAGACCAGGCCGAGCGTGGCGTAGGTGAGCTTTGCCGGGCCGTAGATCAGCGTGCTGAGTGCGGAGAGCGCACCGAGGCCCGCCTCGTTGCCCAGGCTCGTGTCCTCTTCCGACCAGGCTGCCGTCGGTGCCGCGATCACGGCCAACGCCAGCGCGCCCGACAGCGCCCAACTTCGCGTTCGATTCATTCGTCCAACCTCCCGATCGTCCCCGATCGTCTGGTGTTGTGCGGAACCGACGACCCCCCGCCGACGGTTCCCGGGTGGGCCCGAAACGATCCGCGCCGCGCAGCAGCCCGGAATCGCTTCCGATGCTCTCGCGCGGCTCCCGACGAAACCTGCCCCCCAGCAGGCGACCCGTCGGTGACGGCTCTCACGGGCCCTCACACGTCTTTCAACGTCGTCCCAGCGCGGTCTCCGACCCCCGTCCGGCCGAAATCAAACGCTGGTACCCCCCGCTGGGGAGAATGACTTCGCGCCTTCCCAAGTCAAGTGGGAATCGACGTTTTCCGCAGGGTTAGAAGCGTCTCTGCCGGCGCCGAAGCGCCGGGTGCGCGTCAGAAGCGTCGCTGGGTATCGAGGAGCAGCGTCACCGGCCCGTCGTTGGTGAGGTGGACCTCCATGTGCGCGCGGAAGCGCCCGGTGACGACGTCCACCCCGGCCTCACGCGCCGCCTGAGCGACCGCCTCGACCAGGGGGGCGGCCAGTTCGGGTGCGGCCGCTTCGCCGAAGGACGGCCGGCGCCCCTGCCGCGCGTCGCCGAGCAGGGTGAACTGGGAGACCACGCCGAGCGTGCCGCCCGTGTCGGCCAGGGACCGGTTCATGCGGCCGTCCGGGTCGGGAAAGATCCGCAATCCCACGAGCTTGCGCGCCAGAGTTCGTGCGTCGCCCTCGTCATCGCCTGCCGCGACGCCCACCAGGGCGAGGAGCCCCTCGCCCATGCGCGCCACCTCGTCCCCCTCCACGACGACGGCGGCCCGAGACACCCGCTGTACGACCGCGCGCACGGGGGCTAGATCTGGTCCTGCCGGGCGAAGCGCCCCTCGTAGCGCGCCTCGCCATCCGTGTGCATCAAGACCAGCTGGCACAGGCGCACGCCGGCGTGGATGCGCAGCGGGTGACCCGCCACGTTGCTCATCTCGAGCACCTGCCGGTTGTCGACACCGGGCTGCACGAACGCCGAGGTGACGTGGATCATCAGCCCGAGCCTTGCGAAGCGGCTGCGCCCTTCGAGAAATCCGCACAGGTTCCCGGGCAGCCGGATGCGCTCTCGGGTGATGCCGTGAATCGTGGAGCCGGGCTCGAGGACGTAGGGCTCGGCGAGAGTCCGGACCTCGGTGTGGTCGCGATAGTCCGTGTCCGCCAACAGATCGATGGGCCGTTCCGGATGCGCGAACACCCGGATCTCGTCGCCGAGCATCAGGTCGATCGACGCCGCACCGAGCTGATCCGCTTCGAACGGCGTGATCACCAGACGCCCACTGTCGAGCTCGGCGCGAATCGCATCGCGCGTCAACACACTCATGTCGCGCTCCCACCCCCGGAACTGTCGAGCGCGCGCATGATACCGTACGGCCATGCCGCATCCGTTCTTCGACCTGCCGGGTCCGTTGGCGATCGGGCACCGCGGCTGTGCGGGCGAGCGTCCCGAGAACACGCTGGTCTCGTTTGCGAAGGCCTGTGAAGACGGAGCCCAGATCCTCGAGTCCGACGTCCACGTCACCCGCGATGGCGTGCCGGTGCTGCTCCACGACGACGATGTGTCACGGGTCAGCGACGGGACGGGTCAGGTGCGCGACCTCTCGCTCGCCGAGCTGCAGCGCCTCGACGCCGGCCACCACTTCACCGCGCCCGATGGCACGCATCCCTTCCGCGGTCAGGGTGTGCAGGTTCCGGCCCTCGCGGAAGCCCTCGCCGCGCTGCCCGGCATGCGGTTCAACCTCGAGCTGAAGGAAGACCTGCCCGACCTGATCGAAGCCACGGTCGAGGTCGTGCGCGACGCCGACCGCGAAGCGCTCACCCTGCTGACCGCCGCGGAAGATCCGCTGATGGCGCGACTGCGGAAGCACGTGGAGAGCGTCGGCAGCAGCGTTGCCCTCGGCGCCTGCACGGGAGAGGTGGCGGGCTTCGCTCTGGCCGCGCGGGATGGAACACCGCCGCCGGACGGACCGATGGCCCTGCAGATTCCCACCCACTTCGTGGGTCAGCCGCTGGTGACCCCGGCACTCCTCGATGCGGCCCATGCCGCCGGCGTCCAGGTCCACGTCTGGACGATCAACGAGCCCGACGAGATCGCGGCGCTGCTCGCGCTCGGGGTCGACGGGATCGTCTCCGACCATCCGGCGCGGGTCGTGGCGGCGCGCGCGGGAGCGTGAGCGAGCCGTCGGCCTTCGTCTGGGACGCGCGCGAAGCGCTCGCCGCCGCGGCCAACCGGGGCCCGGTCGTCGACCTCGCCTGCGGGCGTGGTCGCAACGCGCTGCCCCTCGCGAGGCATGGTGTCCGGATCGTGGGCTTCGACCGAAACGGGGACCATCTGGGGGAGCTCGCGGCCGCGGCGAAGGCGGAGGGCCTCCCGATCGAACTCGCCCAGGCCGACTTCGAGAACCCGACGTCGCTGCCGCTGGGGGCCGGGAGCTGCGCGGCGCTGATCGTCTGCCGCTACCTGCATCGGCCCCTGTGCCCAGCCCTGGTCGAAGCGCTCCAGCCCGGCGGCTGGCTGCTCTACGAAACCTTCACGCGGGACCAACCCAAACTCGGCTATGGGCCCAAGAACGAAGCCTTTTTGCTGGAGGCCGGCGAGCTCCCGCGACTCTTCTCGGGGTTGGAGATGGCCCACCACTGGGAAGGCGTGACGGACGAGGCGAAACCCGCGGCCGTGGCCCAGCTGTGGGCGCGGAAACCCGAGCGGGGAGGCGCGTGAGCTAGAAGCGCGAGACCGGGTCCACCAGGTCGACCGTGCCCAGGTAGCCACCTCCGACCGCGATCGCGTCGTGAGCGACGTAGCCCAGCAGCGCCTGGGAGCGCTCGGGCATGGCCTTCACCGCCTCGATCGGAACGCTCAAGTACTGGTTCTCTTCTGTCCGCAACCACCCGGCGCAGAAGGAGACGTGCATCCCGCGCCGGCCCCGTTCGGCCGACGTGTTCGCGCCACCCGCGTGGATCGTCGAGCCCAGGTAGAGCACCGCGCTGCCCGCCTCCATCTCGGCGACGGCGATCTCGTCTTCGGTGGGCTGGCGGTCGCGCGGCCACCGGTGGCTGCCGGGGACCACGCAGGTGCCGCCGTTCTCGCGGTCGAAGCGTTCGAGGGCGATCACCGAGGCGAGCTGCAGCTCGGGGTGCGGCTGGGGCACATGGGGCCAGACCTGCTCGTCACGGTGCAAGAGCTGTCGCTCGGCGCCCGGTCCGCGATCCATCACGTGGGCGGTGTTCAGGATCACCGAGCAGGCGCCCTCGCCGAGGATCTCCTCGCTGACTTCCGCGAAGAGATCGTCGGGCAGGATCTCGTGGGCGAAGACCTGGGAGTGGGCGGCGACCGCGGTCAGATGGCGGGTCTTCGCCCCGAAGAAGAAGGAGACGCCCGGGTTCACGAATTCCCGAGCCGGATCGAGACTTTCCATCACCGGGTCGAGTTCCTGGTTGAAGCGCTGCAGGCAGTCCGCATCCAGGAACCCCTCGACGATCACCGCACCGGATTCCCGAAGCGCAGGCACGACCTGGGACGCGTCGCGAGACGCGATGCGCGGAACCGATTCGGCCATCGAGCCTTCCTCCTCGCCGCGCGCCCGGAGAAGCGAGCGCCGGCGCGCGCATCTTCCCATACCCGAGGAGCCGCGTGAACGGGGCCGTCCGCGAAACCGGACCCGACCGACTCAGCCCGACAGCTGGCCCAGGGCCCAACGCGCGTGCTCGGCGAGAACCGCATCGTCGCTCTGCAGATGGCGCTCGATCCACGGTCGCAGCTCCGGATCACGCGTGTTCCCGGCCGCGACCAGCGCGTTGCGCACGAGCCCCTGATAGCGGGTGCGGCGGAGCGCCGTCTTGCGGGTCGCCTCGCGCCAGCGCTCCTCGTCGAGTCCGAGCACCCAGGCCAGGGTGGGCGCCTGCCAGTCGGGACGCGGTGCGATCCGCGCGCGCAGTCCGTGGGGGTCCGGGGGAATCGGCCGTCGCTCGCGCTGGTTCCACGGACACACCTCCTGGCAGAGGTCGCAGCCGAAGCCCCAGTCGCCCTGCCCTGCGCGCATCGTTTCGGGGATCGGACCGCGCAATTCGATCGTGGTGTACGAGATGCAGCGCGTGGCATCGAGGACGTAGGGCTCGGGAAAGGCGTCGGTGGGACACGCATCGAGACACGCCCGACAGCTGCCGCAGTGGTCGGGCTCCGGCTCGCCGGCGGGCAGCCACCAATCGGTGAGGATCGCTCCCAGGAAGAGGTACGAACCGAGGCGCGGATGGATCAGGCAGGTGTTCTTGCCGACCCAACCCAGCCCTGCCGCCGCCGCATGGGCCCGCTCCTGCACCGGCCCCGTGTCGACGTAGCCGCGCGTGCGCACCGGCCGATCGGCGAGCGTCGGCAAGCCGGCCTCGAACGCCCGCAGGCGATCCACGAGCACGTCGTGGTAGTCGTCGCCGCCCGCGTAGCGCGCCACGCGAAACGGCGCGGCGTCGGCCGACGGACGCTCGCCCGGGTCGTATACGAAGCCCACGGCGATGACGCTCTGGGCCCGTTCGAGCAGTCGCCGCGGATCCTCGCGCTCCTCCACCCGGCGCCCGATGTAGTGCATCTCGCCGGCGTAGCCGCGCGCGAGCCACTCGCGAAGGAAGCGGGTCTGATCCGTGGGCTCGGCGGCTGCGATGCCGACCAGATCGAACCCGAGCGAGAGCCCGAGAGCTTCGACGCGGGCGGCGTCGGCGGGAGTGCCTCGGGGCGCTTCGCTCACGGGGCCACGCTGGGCCAGACCGTGGGGAGGGTCAAGCGGTGGCGGGCGGTGGCGCGATCGGGTCGCCGTCTTCGGTGAGCCGACGCAGCAGGCTGCCGAAGGCGATCACCAGCACCACGGCGAAGGCCGAAGTGAGCAGCCCCGCCATGTCGTGGAGCGTCCCGGTGGTGGCCCGCTCGATCCCCACCGCATTGGCTGCGTAGACCGTCACGATCACGCGGATCGCGTTGCCGAGCAGCGCTGCCGGGACCACCGCGAGCACGATCGCCGCGCGACGCCAGAACACCTCGTCGGTGAAGCGCGCCAACAGGAACCCGATCGGGATCAAGCTGATCAGCGACGTGATCCCACTGCACGCCTCGGCCACGAAGAGCGAGCCGCCACCCGGCAGCCGGATGACGTTGCCGTCGCGCAGCACGGGCACGTCGAAGGCGTGGAGCACCGCCACCGCAGCCTGACTGGCGATCGTCTGCAGACTCACGATCAGCGGCGTCACCCAGCTGGTGGGCAGCGGGATCATGAACAGCAGGAAGCCGAGCGGGAAGGCGAAGGTGCGCAGGACACCCGGGCCGCCGCGGAACATCACGAGACAAGTCACCGCCGCCACGAGCGCGAGGCCCTGGAGGCTCACCTGGCCGATCAAGAGGCCGAAGGCGTAGAGCCCGAGCGACAACCCGAGCCCAGCCAGGGCCGGCAGATAGCGCTGACTCGGCCCGAGCTTCTTCCAGAGCGGCTGCCCCGAGGCCAAGGCGACCAAGGGCACCAGGAAGCCGTGGTTGTAGTAGTCGTGGGCCTGCCAGTGTTCGGCCAGGCCCATGACGGCCGGGGCGAAGATGACCGCCAGCCCGATCCAGAGGACCGTCTCGAGTGTGAAGCGCTGCATGGGTGCCTGTGTGGGTAGGCGCTCGGGCCGCCGAAAGGTACATCGGTCTCGCGCTCGGCCCGCGGGAGCGGTAAAGGCGCGGGCGAAACAGGCCCGACGGGAGTTCCGGCCACCCCACCTCACCCCCCTCGCCCCGGCGCCCCGCGAAGTGCTAATTTTCCGGCCATGGCAGCTTCCGACCCGACTCTCGACTCGATCGCTCAGCCCGAACCGGCACCGGCCGAAGCGCGCTACGAGCCGCCGCGCTTCGACGTGATCTGCCTGGCCTGCGAGATCTCGGCCTACGCGCCCGACGGCGACCCGCTCTTCTAGCGGCGTACCGCGACGCGCATCCGATGTGCCGCCCGGCTCCCTCCCCGGTCCGAGCGGCGGGTAGCGACGTGGGTCTGGCTGAGGGGCCCTCCCCCCAAACCCGAGCCGCCGTTCGGTCGATGAGACACCCGGGTGGCACTCGCGCGGAACACCGCATCGGGACGCCGGCCCGGAAGGGGTGACCCAGGTGGCGGAACGCCAGGCCGGATTCTGGAAGACGCTGCGCGAAGCGCTGCGGCGCTACTTCGTCGCCGGCATCCTCGCCTTCGCGCCGCTCGCCATCACGATCTGGGCAATCGCCTGGATCATCCAGCGTCTCGACAATTTGCTGCTCCCCACCGTGCTCTCCTGGGTCTTCCCGAACCTGGAGGATCCGCCGCGCATTCCGCTGGTGGGCGCCCTCTTCACGCTCGTCGTGATCCTGTTGATGGGCGTGGTGGCCCGGCACCTGTTCGGCGGTGAGTTCATCCGCGCCTGGGAGCGCCTGCTCTCGCGCGTCCCGGTGGCGCGGAACATCTATGCCGGGGTGAAGCAGCTCTTCGAAGCGATCTTCCAGCGCAACGAGTCGCGCTTCAACCGCGTCGTGCTGATCGAGTACCCGCGCCGCGGCATCTACGCCATCGCCTTCACCACCGGCGACGCGCGGGGCACCGTCCAGGAGATCACCGAAGAGCGCGTCATCAACTGCTTCCTGCCGACGACACCGAACCCGACCTCCGGGTTCTACCTGCTGGTGCCCGAGTCACAGGTGCGAGACGTGGACCTGACCGTCGAGGACGCCTTCAAGCTCGTGATGTCGGCAGGCCTGGTGACGCCCGAGAACGCCAATCAGATCCCGCTCCCGCTTTCGGACGCGGGATCGGAGCCGGCTATCGAGGCAACGGTGCCGACGTCACCCGCGTCACCAGCGCGCGAAGGCCGGGGTGGCTGAGCAGCCCGACCGTATCGCCGTTCTGCACCATCGCGACGACCTGCGGGTCCTGAAGTAGCGCCTGGACCTCGGGATCGTTCTTCAGCCCGCGGAGCCGCGGAGACACCTGGTGCATCACGTCGGCGACGGCATCGTGGAACACCTGCCGGTTGCCGGCCGCTTCGGCGGGCACGAAGCCCAGGTTCGCGAAGCGCTGACGTAGGGCCTCGTCGCCGGAGAGCTTCTGGAAGCTGCCGCGGTTGAGGGCGGTGTCGACGTTGCCGTGCTCGATGTAGGTCCAGAACATCGTGTCGTTCTGGATCGACGCGATCGCCGGCGACTCGACCACGCTCTGCAGCTCCTCGAGCGCCATCGCCGGTCGCGCGGTGAAGCGCGCCGCCACCCGCGCCGACGGATCATCGCCGAGCGCCTGGGTGAGACCGCTCTCGACGACCTCGGCGGTCATCTCGGCCACCACCGAATCGCCCACCTCGGGCAGGGGCGGCTCGATGCCGGCCAGGCGCAGGCTATCCACCCAGCTCGCCAGGATCACGAGCAGCACCGACACCAGCGCGCCGCGCACGGCGCCGAAGCTGCCGCCCACGAAGCGGTCGCGCACGCTCCGGGCCGCATTCTTGCCCCCCAGGAACTTCTTCAGGATGGCGGAGGCGATCCCCAGAACCACGTAGGTGCCGAAGAAGACGATCGTGCCGGCCACGGGCATCGCCCAGAGCGCGGGGACATCGAGGCGCTCGCCCAGAAGGGGCGCGAGCCCTGGAGCCAGCGTGAAGGCCGCGAGATAGGCGACGACGAGCGTGGCGAGGCCCAGGCCCGTGGCGAGGGCACCCCGCCAGGCCCCGAGGGCCACGAAGATCCCCATCACCACGGCGACGAGCCCGTTCAGCCACATGGCCGCTGCATCGGAGGGACGGTTCGGGGGCTAAAGCCGGCCGGAATCGGCCCCGATCCAAGCAGTGCCGCCCCCTCCACTCGCGAGGGACGACATCCTGGGGTACTGAGTCGGCGGCCCCCCGAACAGCCAACCCACCGCTCGAGCTGGGAGCCGACATGCGCACGCGACCCGTCCGCAAGACCAAGCTGATCGCCACCATCGGACCGGCCTGCGAGAGCCTCGACACCGTCAAGGCCATGATCCACGCCGGCATGAACGTCGCGCGCCTGAACTTCTCGCATGGCACCCATGCTACCCATCGCGAGCACGTCGAGCGGGTGCGGAAGGCCGCCACCGAGCTCGGCGCGAACGTCGCGATCATGCTCGACACGAAAGGCCTGCAGGTCCGTACGGGCCGCCTCCGGGAAGGCCCGGTCGAGCTCGAGACCGGCCAGACCTTCACGCTCCACACGGACGACCGCGACGGCGACGCCAGCGGCACCTCGATCTCCTACGCCGAGCTTCCCCACGAGGTGAGCGTCGGGGCGAAGGTCCTGATCGACGACGGCAAGCTCGAACTGCAAGTCGAGGACGTCACGCCGAGCGAGATCCAGTGCCGGGTCACTCGCGGCGGGACGCTCAAGGAGCGCAAGGGCGTCAACGTCCCCGACACCGTGCTCCAGATGCCGGCGATGAACGCCGAGAACCGCGCCGACATCGTGTTCGCGATCGAGAACCAGCTCGACTACATCGCGGCGTCCTTCGTGCGCGGCGCGCAGGACGTGCGCGAGATCCGCCAGATCCTCGACGAACACGGCGCGAGCATTCCGATCGTCGCGAAGATCGAGGCCGCGATCGGCGTGCAGAACCTCGAGGAGATCGTCGCCACCGCCGACGGCACGATGGTCGCACGCGGCGACCTCGGCGTGGAGCTCTCGGTCCAGGAAGTGCCGATGGTCCAGAAGAAGATCATCCGCACCACCGTCATGAACGGGAAGCCGGTCATCACCGCGACCCAGATGCTCGACTCGATGACCGAGACGCCGCTGCCCAGCCGCGCCGAGGTGAGCGACGTCGCCAACGCGATCCTCGACGGCACCTCGGCGGTCATGCTCTCGAACGAGACCGCAGCCGGGAAGTATCCCGTCGAAGCCGTGCGCACGATGGCCTCGATCGCCTTCGAAGCCGAGTCGGGTCTGCGGGAGTACGGACATCTCCAACACATCCTGTCGGGGCCGTCGCACGAGGTCACCGACGCGGTGAGCCAGGCGGCGATCACCATGGCCAACCACCTGAAGGCGTCGGCGATCATTGCGCTCACCGAGAGTGGCCGGACCGCCCGCTCGATCTCGAAGTACCGGCCGCGCTGCCCGATCCTCGGTGTGAGCAGCTGGCCCGAGGTGGTGCGCGCCTTCGCCATGAACTGGGGCGTGACCGGCATCTGCGTGGACTCGGACGACGCGTCCGGGAACGACGCGGTGGTCTCCTTCGCCCTGCGCCGCGCCAAAGAGCTCGGGATCGTGGAACGCGGCAGCCTCTGCGTGGTCACCGCCGGCACCAGCCGCGAGAGCGGCAGCACCAACATGATCCGGGTGGTGACGGCGGACTAGGTCCGTCTCGGCCCGCGCGTTTCGAACCGCGCCTCACTCCATGTCCGATGCTCCAGGGCGATCGCGGTCGGCGTCGAGTTCGGTGCGGAGGCGGTCGAGCAACCGATGCAGCTCGGCGACGTCGCTGCGCTTCCAGCCGGAGAAGATCGTTTTCTGATCCGGGGCCAGCCGACCGCTCATCCGATCACGCAGCCTCACCCCCGCTCGGTTCACCCGGAGCCAGCGAACCCGGCCGTCTCGAGGATCGGGGCGACTCTCGAGCAGCCCCAGGTCGAGTAGCTTCTTCACCTTCTTCGTCATGCCCGGCTGGCCGGTCTCGAAGGCGCGCGTGAGCTGGCCGACGGTCCACTCGCGATCGGGGTCGTGGCAAAAGTGACGTAGCAGCACGAAGAGGGGGTACGGCAACGGCTCGTCGGCAAGGATGCGATTGGCGCGTGTGCGGTTCAGCTGCGCCACCACCCCGCACCAGACCAGGATCTGCTCCTCTTGCGGGCGCTTCGGCCGCATGGCCTAGCGCCGCGGATCCAGCCGAAACACCCACGCCCCTTCCGAGTGCGCATCGCGATCGATCTCGTACTTCGCGATGAGCGCATCGCGGGCGGCCTCGCGTTCGGCCGGATCTTCGACGCGAACCGCCAGGAGTTCGAAGACCGTATCGCCCGCACGCAGTCGGACCCGCGGATCCCGTCCGACGTTCTCCACCCAGGTGCGCTCGGCCGGCACGTCGGTGCCGAGGATCAGCGACGTCGGGATGTAGAACTGGCTCTCGACAACGACCCCCCAGATGTTGATCGAGTGCGGGTCTTCGGGGTTGGTCTCGAGCTGGTAGTTCTCGATGTTGGCCCAGTTCGTCCAGGCACTCGGGAAGGGCTGCACGTCGCCGGCGAGGCGCCCGCCTGGAAACGGGCCGATCGGGCCGCAGCCGATCGCGCATGCCACGAGACCGAGCGCGAGACCGAGGCGAAGACGGAGGAGACGAGAATCAGCCGCGAAGCATCTCATGGGGGACCCCTTCTTTGTATTCCCAGGAATCTTATTACATTCCTAGGAATGCACAAGCCGCGCGCTGCTAGAACCGTCGAGGTCCCTGCCTCATGATCTCCTGCCGATGCACCCGAGCGAAGCAGGAACCCTCGAGCGAGAAGCGGCAGCGCTTCTCGGTGAAGCCCTGGAGAAGACTCCTGTCCTCCACCTGCCCGGCGTGCGCGACCGCCATCGGCAGCAGCTCGCGCAGGCCATCGAGTGTGCGGAGGCGGCCCTCGCTGGGGCGGACGGAACCCCCGGGACCACCGCGCTCGCCCGCGTCACGCTGGTGAGAGCCCACGCCGCTCGCGCGAAGGACGCGCGGCATGGCGCAGGACAGCTGTCGCGCAGCGCCCAGCGTGCTCCCACGCGAGCGGCGTGCGACGACGGCTGGAGGCGCGTCGAGGGGATCGTGGCGGGTGCGGAGGCGTCGGCGCGCGAGGCCACGCGCTCGGCGCGAGAGCTGGGAGACCCCTCTTCTCTCGAAGCGGCGTCCATCGCGCGCGAGGCGGCGCAGGCCGCGCGCCGGATCGTCGATGCGCGCAACCACGCCTACACGTTTCACGCCGATCCCGGTTTCTCGTTCGGGGAGGGCTGGTACCTGGCAGCCGCGGCGGTGCTGGCGAACGTCGCGATCCAGGTGGAGCCCGATCAGGCGCAGACACCCCAGGTCGAACGCTTCCTTCGAGATGCCGGTCTCTGGGAACGGGTCGTGCCCTACCGATCGCGCCCCCGCGCCAACAAGCAGCTCCCCGACCTCGTCGCCCACGCGTTTCGGGTCGATCCGCTCGCAGCCCAGGACGCACTCCGGTCGGCTTTCCTCGGTGAGGCGTCGACGCCGCAGCCGATCGCCGATTGGGCCGATCGCTCGCTGGCAGGCGCTTCCACCGGCAAGAAGGTCCTGCTCTGGGTGCGCAGCGGCGCCTATCACCCGCAGCGCAACACGAAGCCCGACGAGCTTCGGGAGCTGACCGAGCGATCCCGCGCGGCAGGGCTCCTACCGGTGTTCGTCGGCGACGCCCTCCCCGATGATCCCGCGCTGTCCGCGGGTGTCGACCTCACTCTCTTCTGGAAGCACCCTCTGTTCCAGGGGCCCGACATGCGCCGCGCCCAGCTCCAGCTCTTCGAGTACTGGAAACGCGCCCACGGCCTGGTCGGTCAGCTCGGCGTCACCACTGCCGGGATGGACGGCCCCGCCCTCGTCGGCCTCCCGACCGCCTACCTGACTGACGAACCCAACGTCCGCCTGGGCGCCTGGGTCGGCGCCGTCCCCGGCTATCGCGAACTCGTGCGCCGCGAGGGCTACCTCGAACGCCTCAGCGAGACACTCGTCGCGTGGGCGGCGGACGATCCGAATCGCCACGGCGCTTGACCGACTTCTCCAGCGCAGGGCTCGGGGGCGACGCCAGACTATGTCATCCTTCCACTCGACGACGGGGTAAGAGGCCTGGGCCAGTCGAGCCCGACGACAGCGATCCATGCAACGCGCTCCTTCGCGCGGGCGTGTGGTCCGCCGACGATCGGGAGCCATTCGGGGGTATCATGAAGGAGACGTTCCACCAGCAACAGCTGCTGACCTCCGGCGAGTGCGATGAGCTGATCTCGCTGTGGGGTCTCGATCAGGGACACGGCGGCGAGTACCACGAGAGCGAAGAGTACATCTCGAAGCGCACCTCGATCATCGAGTACCCGCCGACGATCTACGAGAAGCTGCGCGATGCGGTCGACCGCGCCAATCGCGACAACTGGGGCTACGAAGGGGAGCTCTGCCGATCGGGCGAGCTCTACCGCTACGAACCCGGCGACTTCTTCGATTGGCACATGGACCTGGGCGACGGGCGCATCTCGAAGCGGAAGCTCTCCACGCTGATCCAGCTCTCACGACCGAGCGAGTACGAAGGGGGTCGACTCGAGATCTTCGGCAACGATGAGCACACGGCGAGCACCCGACGCGGCATGCTGATGATCTACCCCTCCTACATCATGCACCGGGTCACCGAGGTGACTCATGGCCTTCGCTTCTCGGTCGGCGGCGAAGTCCTCGGCGAACCGTTCCGGTAGCCGCTCTGACTAGGTGCAAGGAGACCGGCCGCGGGGAAAGACCTAGTGGGACTCACCTCGCTTTCGGCGGCCTTGCGACCCGCGGGGCAGAGGACGCGGGCTCCTGCAGAGTGTCAGTACGGCCGATCTGTCTAGGGTCGTGTTTCGAAGGGCTCTTCTGGCGCTCCTGTTCTCTATTGCACTACCCGTGGTGGCGCTTCCGTGCTGGATCGCCCTCAACAGCGGCGATCTGGACCACCTCGATGACGCCGACCTGGAGTTGACGCGCCCGCCTATCTCGCCGGCGGAGAACGGCTTCACACTCTTGAAGACAGCTACGGCCCAGAGCGCCTCCCCCCTCGACGAGGTGGCTCAGGGTCGACTCGCGGCGATTCTGGCCCGAAGGGCGGCCGATCCAGACTGGATCGACCAGCTCGCCAGCAAGAACGCCGGTGCCTTCGATCTGCTGGATGCCGCATTGGCGACCGAACGATTCCAGATTCCGGTCTTCGAAGCGCGAGCCAAGGACGCGTTCGACCCGTTCCTGCACGTCCAACACCTCGTCCGGGTCGCCGCCGCCCGCGCCCAGACCTTCGGCCAGCAGGGAATGACGGCGCCCGCACTACGGCATGCAACGCTCGGCATGCGAATGAGTCGGAAGCTCAGCGAGGCCACGGGAACCCACATCCTGGCACTGACCTTCGCCTGGGCGAGCCAGTCGATCAGTCTCGTCGCGATCGAGGAGTTGCTTCGAAGCGACCTCGAGCTCAGCCCAGCCGAATCACGCCAGTTCGCGCTCGAGCTCGAAGCGTATCGGAGTCGAGACAGCGACTGGGTGCGCGCGTGGGCGACGGAGTATCAGTGGACGAAGACGAACCTCCTCGCGGAAGCCCCCGAGGTGGAGGTCGACGATCGGACGAAGGAACTGTGGCGGGAGCTCGACGCGCACGCGCCTCCATCGGACTGGGTGATTCGCCACCTTCCCCAGGAGTATCTGTTTCATCCCAAGCGCACATTGGCGCGCTTCGCGGACATGTATCGACGACTGTCGCGTCGGAGCCAGCAGACATGCCTCGAGTGGAGGAACACGGCGGCTTCAGAAGCGAAGATCGAGGAGCCCACCGAGTGGGAGACCTTCCGAGACCTTTTGCGCCCCAACTACGTGGGCTGGACCACCCTAGAACTGATCGAGCCGACGAACGGGCGCTTCCTCGTGCGACGCTGCGTGATGGACACTCGCATCTCGCTGGTTCAAGCGCTCGCGGGGCTCAACGCTCATCTACACGCGACCGGTAGACTGCCCGACTCGCTCGAGGATCTCGTCCCCAGGTACCTGCCAGCGACGCCGAAGGATCACTTCGACGGGAGACCGCTCCGCTACTCGGCGGGATCAAGGACGGTCTATTCGATCGGAGACGACTTCATCGACGATGGTCCCCCGACGGCCCCTTCGCAGATCGCCAGCGACGAACCCGCGATCCGCCTCTAGACAGCTCTGGCGTTCGTGAAGCGAACGCAGAAGAGCCCCGGAGCATCCGCTCCGGGGCTCTCTCTTTCTCGCGGCCCGAGAGCTGGGCCGGTGCGATCGAGCACCGCATCCCAGCCGAGCAAGCCGGACCCGGGCGGCGCGGCCTCGGGCTTCCCCGTGTGACCGCCACCGCCCGCTCGGCGCGCAGCGTTCGCGAAGCGAACGCGGAGCCGAAGGCAGGCCTTCCTACATCATCCCGCCCATGCCCCCCATGTCGGGCATGCCGCCGGGCATACCGCCACCGGCACCACGTAGTTGTTACAAGCGGTGTACCACATGGTGGTGTATTAGGCCCGTTACTTTTCCTAATATGCTTTGGAAGTGTTGAGCTTCCTAATAATAGTAGTTTAAAGTTTGCTGATGACTAAAAAATTTGTATCAACACCAAGAGGAACCATTTCTAACTTACTTCAGTCCAATGTAATTGATTTTGTGCAAAGTTGTGCTAATATAGGTTTAGACGTTGCACCCCAGAAAACACAAGTGATGAAATTTTCTACAACCAAAAACGCATGTAACTCGAAATATACAGTAGGTGATATTCAAATAGACTGGTAAATAAGGTTACTGATTTAGGAATTAAGTTTGACACTGATTTAAATTTCAAATCACATTATCTTGAAAAATTGCAAAGGCGAATTCATTGAGTTTCAGGGTATTTAAAACATTTGCTTCGCGTGACCCCAGCCCAATGTTTAGCATATTTAAGCAGTATATACGTCCAGGCATGGAATATGGTTCCACAGTTTGGAATCCACATCATACACAGGACATTTTAAAAGTAGAGGGTCCGCAAAGAAGATTTACTAAGCGACTAGAAGGGCTGGCAGGATTGTCTTATCTCAAAAGACTTGAAATTCTTAATGCTGAAACGTTGTTAGTAAGAAGATTAAAACTTGATCTAACTATGGTGTATAAGATATTTCATAACTATTGTATTGGCTCGGAATCTCTGCTTAACAAGTACTCGGGGAGGAGAAACAGAGGTCATAACTATAAGTTAGTGAAAGAAATTACTAGAACGGACGCAAGATTATACTTTTTCTCCAACTGCGTAGTAAATGAATGGAACAATTTACGGGATTAGGTTGTTGAAGTTACCTCGTTGAAAATTTTTTTCCCGTGAGCTTGACAAGTTAGATTTCAACTGCGTTAATGATGAATATTTTGATTGAATTTTATCCTCATTGAGTTAAATACATTCTTCAAGACATTGAGTCACAATTTGAAAATCTCGGCTAAAAATATATTCAGTCGTAAAATTCTCACACTTGGTTTCCTCTTATTTCAACAGTCAATTAATGCATGTTTTGTGTTTGTGTTTGCAATGCATTACTATGTTTATGTGTATGGGTTTGGGGTATATATGATTTGCGGTTATGTGCATTGTACA
>JBCCEW010000040.1 GCA_039030075.1 Myxococcota bacterium
ATCGGTAGCTCGCTCTGCCAGTTCACGTAGTCCGTGACGCGCCGCTCGGCCGTGCGGCGGTCGAAGATCTCGAGACGCACGGGGATGCGCGCCTCGTCCTGGGTCACCCACAGCTCCCGGCGACCGGCCCCGTCGGTGATGCGCAGGACCACCGCGGGCCTCCCGATCAGCTGCTCTTCGCGGACCACCTCGGCGCCCTGCTCGACGAGGATCGCGTACTCGTTGCCGAAGGGTCGGCGATCGGTCCGGTCTTCGGCCACGACGGCGGGCTCGCGCTCGATCGCCAGCCCTTCGAGGGTGAGTCCGTCGTAGGCGTAGTACTTCTCACCGTTCACGATGGTGATGATCTTGTGGCCGGCCACGACGGTCTCGGCCCGCAACTTCGACCCCTTCGACCAGAAGTGGGAGACGTTGAGGCCCGCGCCGCCCCGCGCGAGAGCCTGGGCGTACCAGGTGTGGAGCGTCTCTTCTTCCTCCGCGAGCGCGGGCGGCGCGACGAGGAGCAAGACCATCGGGAGGAGCGCAAAGAGCGTACGAGGTCGGGGCATCGGTCCGAGACTAGCCCGAGGCGGGGTTCCGTTCCCTGCTAGCCTGTGCAGGAATGAGCGAGACTGCAGTCGCAGGCCGTCTCTGGTCGGACGGCTTCTACGGGCGCATTCCGCTGCCGCCGCTCGCGGTCGGGGCGCTTTGTGCAGCGCTGCTGGTCGGGATCCTCACGCTCGCGGCCGAATGGAGCGGCGCCTTCGAGGTGCTCGCGTCGCGTGGGCTCTCCTGGTGGCAGCACCGGGACGGTCGCATCGCCGTGCTCCTGGCGCTGCTCGCCGTCACCACGCCGACCGCGCTTCGATACCACGAACTCGGTACGCGGCGGAACCTCGACGCGCTCGCGGCCTCGGACCTGTGGCCCGAGGGCTTCCCGACCGAGGTGTGGCGAGAGGGCGCCCCGGATCTCCAGCGCGCGCTGTTCTTCGGCCTGACCGGCTTCGCGCTCGTCCCCTTCGTCGCATCGCTCGTCGACGGCAATCCGAGCATCTACTTCGGTCCCGACTACTGGGGCATCTGGCAGGCGTGGCACTGGGTGACCGGCGCGTTCGCCGCGTTCTGGGGCGGTGTCTTGATCTACCGGGTCCAGGCCGACGCGCGCACCTTCGCCGCGCTGGCGGGCTCGGTGGAACGGGTCGACCTGCTGCGACGGGAGTCCTGGCTGCCGTTCACCCGCCAGGGCCTTCGCTCGACGGTTCCGGGCGCCATCTTCGTCACCTTCCTCGCGCTGAATCTCGTCGACGCCGACTTCTGGATCGCGATCGCGGTGCTGGGCACCGTGGTCGTCGTCCAGAACCTCACCCTGCTGCTGCGGCCCCTGCGCGGGATCCGGGATCGACTGCGCGAGGCGAAGCGCGCCGAGCTGGGGCGGGTGGACGCCGCGATCCGCGGCGAAGCGGGCGCCCTCGACGGCTCGCTGATCGGTGCGCGCGAGGCCCCGGGCCTCGCGGATCTGCTGGCCTGGCGGCGCTTCGTCGAGGCGGTCCCCGAGTGGCCGATCGACGCATCGACCCTCGGGCGCCTGGCGCTCTACGTCGGGATCCCGCTCTTCTCCTGGGTGGGCGCGGCTCTCGTCGAGCGCATGCTGGACGCCGTCATCGACTAGCGCGTCGTCGGGCGCAGACGTTGCGATAGTCTCCGCGCCATGCAGAAAGCACTCAGCATCGCCGGCTCCGACCCGACGGGGGGCGCCGGGTTGCAAGCCGACCTCCAGGTCTTCCGCGCAAACGGTGTCCACGGTATGGCGGTGGTCACGGCCCTGACCGTCCAAGACCCGACGAAGGTGCACCAGATGTTGCCGGCGTTTCCGAACGTCGTGCTCGATCAGCTGCGCGCGCTGCTGAGGAGCGTGCCCCCGGATGCCGTCAAGATCGGCGCACTCGCGACGGACGACGTCGCGCGCAGCGTCGATCTGGGGATGGACCTGCTCGATCCCGAGAAGCGCACGCCGATCGTGATCGACCCCGTGCTCTTCGCGAGCGACGGCAGCGCGTTGCTCGAGCGCCGAGCCTACGGGACGCTGCAGGACCTGATCGGCCGCGCGCATCTCGTGACGCCGAACCTGCCGGAAGCTGCGACGCTCACGGGCAGCGACGTCTCCACCCGCGAGGGGGTCGAGGCCGCGGCCGCCGCGCTCGTGACGGGGATGGGCGCTGGCGCTGCCCTGGTGAAGGGCGGCCACCGCGACGGTAGCCCGGACGACCTGCTCGCTCTGCGCAGCGGCGGCAGCGTCAGCTTCCATTGGCTCGACGGCGAACGCGTCGAGACGGGCCCGGTGCACGGCACGGGGTGTTCGCTCGCGTCGGCGATCACGGCCTTGCTCGCACGTGGCGTTGCACTTCCCGAGGCCGTCGAGGGCGGCCGGCGCTTCGTGCAGAAGGCGCTCCGCAACGCCCAGGAGCACTTCCTGGTCTACTAGCGGGCGGGGTAGAAGGTCCGACGCGATCGGGGCCGCGGTGTCGGGTAGAGACCGGCCGCGCGGAAGAGTTCGGCTGTCTCGTCCCTCGAGAGTCCCGCGAAGAAACGCAGGGCGAACCAGGGGAAGAGGAGCGAGATCACCGCTCCCAGGAAGAAGCCGAAGGCGCCGACGAGGCCCGTCCAGACGTCCGCCTGCGCCAGCGTCAGGCCGAATCGGGCCTGGATCGCTTCACTCATCCACGGCGGCGAGCCCAGGGTCGCCATGGTCGCGAGGAGTGCCCCGAGTGGAGCGGCACCCGCGAGCGCGAAACCGAACCGACGTCGATCCCACCAGAAGAAGTTCGCGACGGAGGGGTCCTTCCGCGAGAACACGAACTCCTCGACGTTCGCCAGGCTCAGGGCGGACCACACGATCCCGAATTGGAGCACCAGGATCTCGGCTTGCTCGGAGGCTTCGAAGGCCTCGAACCCGTAGCTGAGGCCCGCCACCCATCCGACGACCGACAGCAGGTGGGCGATCTGGGCCACCTGCAGGCGCCGGGAATAGAGCGCGCGGGCGGGCCTGGGCTTGAGGCGGATCGGCGTTCGCACCCAGCGCGCCAGGGCCACCGTGCCCAGAAACTGGAGCAGCGCGGCCAGCGTCCCGAGAATCGCTCCGGCGGCCATGTTCGTGCTTCGACGGGCCGCAGCGCGGGCTTGACTCGACTTCGGCTCAGGCCTCGAGGGCGGCGAGCAGCTTCTCCCAGATGCCGTCGAAGGCGCCGTTGCTCATGACGACGGCGACGTCGCCGGGAGCGGCTTCGGCTACGACGTGGTCCACGATCGCGTCGACGTCGGAGATGGCCTCGGCCACGAGCTCTCGGTCTTCGAGATCGGCTGCCAGCTGTGCGGCCGAAAACTTCTCCGTCACCTCGCCAGTTGCGCTGTAGATCGGCGTGTCCGGGACCTCGCGGATCACGATGCGATCGGCGGCGTCGAAGGCCTCGGCGTACTGCTGCTGGAACACCTTGCGGCGGCTGGTGTTCGTGCGCGGTTCGAAGATCGCCACGATGCGACGGCCGGGGTAGCGGGCGCGCACGGCGGTGAGCGTCGCGGCGACGGCCGTCGGATGGTGGGCGAAGTCATCGAGCACGGTCACGCCCGCCGCCTCGCCGCGCACCTCGAGTCGACGTCGTACGCCGCGAAACCCCATCAGCGCGGCCATCGCCCCCTCGAAGGGGACGCCGAGCTCCGTGGCGACGGCCACGGCGGCGACTGCGTTCTCGAGGTTGTGATCCCCGTAGAGCGGGACCAGAGACGCTGTGCCCGGCTGGCCCGGGCGCCGGAGCTGGAAGCGGGTGCCTTCTTCGGTGGCTTCGAGGTCGGTGGCGGCGTAGTCGAGGGAGCGGTTCGCCCCGACGCCGTAGCCCACGACGCGGCAGCGCGCGTCGCGCACGACGTCGGCGACCCCCTCGTGACCCACCGCTGCGATCACCGTGCCGTCTTCGGGCATCTGGCGCAGCAGGGTGCGGAAGGCGTCCTTCACGTGGTCGAGGTCGCGATAGATGTCGGCGTGGTCGAACTCGACCGACGTGATCACCAGCGTCTGCGGGTGGTAGTGGAGGAACTTCGGCGTCTTGTCGAAGAAGGCGGTGTCGTATTCGTCGCCTTCGACGACGAAGTGTTCGCCGTCGCCCTCGCGGAAGGAACCGCCGAAGTCGAGGGCGTGGCCGCCCACGAGCAGCGACGGATCGCAGCCGGTGCGCATCAGGACCGAGCCCACCAGGCTGGTGGTCGTGGTCTTGCCGTGGGTGCCGGTCACGACCACCGAGTGCTTTCCGGCGATCGCCAGTTCGTAGAGGGCGTCCGAGAAAGACCGGTAGGGCAGGCCCTCGTCGAGCACGGCCTTCGCCTCCGGGTTGTCCGGCCGCACCGCGTTGCCGATCACCACGAGGTCGGGATCCTCGGCGGCGACGTTCTCGGCGCGAAATCCCTCGTGGACCCGAATGCCCCAGCCTTCGAGCAGCGTGCTCATCGGCGGGTAGAGCTGGTCGTCGGATCCCGTGACGCGCAGGCCGCGCGCATGGAGCAGGCCCGCGAGGCTCCCCATGCCCGTACCGCCGATGGCGACGAAGTGAACGCTGCGCGGCGCTTCGTTCTTCACGCGATCTCCACGACCCACTCGCGGGAACTCACTCGGCGAGGAAGCCTTCCATGATCAGGTCGTGCACGATCGGACGCAGCTCGAAGCGGCTCTTCTTCGCGACCTGGTGCACCCGATTGGTGAGCATGACGATGATGGCCTCGCGCTCGAGGTCGATCCAGAGTGACGTCCCCGTGAAGCCCAGGTGCCCGATCGACTGAACCGAGAAGTGCTTCCCCGACGACGACTGGCCTTCGGTGGGGGTGTCCCAACCGAGGGCCCAGTCCGATCCTTTCGGCAGCTGCTGGCGTTCGCTGAAGGCGCGGACCGCCTCCTGCGGTAGGACATCGCTGCGCCCGTGCCAGACGTCGAGCCAGGCCTGGGCGAAGCGCATCACCGCGTCGGCCGGAGCGAAGAGGCCGGCGTGGCCGGCCACGCCGCCCATCGACCAGGCGTTGGGGTCGTGGACTTCCCCCCAGAGGATGCGCTCCCGCCACGCGCAGTTCTCTGTGGCGGCGACCCGGCGTCGCAGGGGGTCGGGCAGCTCGGATCCCTCTTCGAGGGGGATGAAGAAGGTGTCGCTGAGACCGAGGGGCTCGGCCACGCACTCGCGGAACACGTCGTCGAGGCGCTGTTGGGTGACGGCTTCGACGACGGCGCCCAGGGTGATGAAGTCGAGGTCGCCGTAGACCGCGGCGGCTCCGGGCTCGTGGACCAGTCCGGAGCGCACGATGCGCTCGATCACGAACTCGCGCCCCGTCGCGGTGCCGAGCCAGCGTTCTCCGGTCTTTTGCTCGCGTTCGACGAGGAGCTCGTGAAACGCGCGCCAGGGCTTCAGCCCCGCGCTGTGGGTCAGGAGGTGGCGGATCGTGACCGCTTCCTTGTCACGCTCGGCGAAGGTCGGCAGGAATTTCGCGACCGGAGCGTCCAGGTCGACGCTGCCCTCGTGCACCAGCTGCATCAGGGTGGTCGTCGTGACCAGTGGCTTCGTGAGCGAGGCGAGATCGAAGATCGTCTCGCGGCTCATCGGAATGCGCTCCGGGCGTACCACGGCCAGGCCGCGGACCGAGACGTGCTCGATGACCTCGCCCTCGCGCGGCATGCGTGCGAGGACGACGGCCCCCGGAATCTCGGCGCGTCCGATGGCCTTGTCGATGGCACGGTCGACACGCTCGAGCTTGCGACGAATCAGACTCCACTTCACGTGTATCGAAACCCCCCGACGGTGGATGGTAGCGCCGCCGTTGCGCTGTGGGGCGCTCCGAGGACCGCTCTTCGAAGGCGGAGGCGCGTCGCGCGGCTCGCTGCTCGGGCGGAGACTCAATACTCGAAGTCGTCCCCCGCCGGCCCGCCGATGAAGTCGGCGTCCGGGTCGACGACGAAGCTGCCGCCGGCCTCGGGCTGCGGGGCTTCGTCGCCGCCGAAGCCCGGCGTCTCGGGCAAGCCCATTTCGCTGCGTCGCTGGTCGGTGAGGTCGCTGAACTTCGCGTACTGACCGTCGAATTGGAGTCGGATCGTGCCCGTCGGCCCGTTGCGCTGCTTCGCGATGATCAGCTCGGCCAGACCGTGGTTCTCTTCGGTCGGGTTGTAGACCTCGTCGCGATAGATGAACGCGATGACGTCTGCGTCCTGCTCGATCGCACCCGATTCCCGCAGGTCGCCCATGTTCGGGCGGCGCTTGTCCGGGTCGCGCTGTTCCGGGCCCCGGTTGAGCTGGGAGAGCGCGATCACCGGGACGTCGAGCTCCTTCGCCAGTGCTTTGAGCCCGTGGCTGATCTCGGCGATCTCGAGGTCCTTGCGCTGGGTGGGCGTGTTGCCGTGGGCGAGCTGGAGGTAGTCGACCATCACGAGGTCGAGGCCGTGCTCGGAATGCAGCCGGCGGCACTTCGCCTTGATCTCGAGGATCGTGATCGTGCCGCTGTCGTCCATCCAGATGTTCGCGTTCGACAGCTTGTTCGCTGCCTGCTGGATGCGCTTGTAGGCATCGGCATTGCCGTAGCCCTTGCGGAAGTTGGTGAAGTTGACGCGCGCTTCCGAGGCCAGCAGTCGCAGGATCAGCGAGCGCTTCGTCATCTCGAGCGAGAAGACCGCGACCTTGCGGCTGTGGTCGAGCGCCGCGTTGCGCGCCAGGTTCAACGCCAGGGCGGTCTTTCCCATACTGGGCCGCGCCGCGACGATGATCAGTTCGCCGGGCTGGAGCCCGCCGGTGTCGGCGTCGAGGTCCGAATACCCCGTCGGGACGCCGGTGAGCTCGCCGCTGCTGCGCATCAGCATGTCGACGTGGTCCATCGCGTCGTGGAGGCCCGAGTCGAGGGACGTGAAGGTGGTGCGCGCCTCGGCCTGGCCGAGCTCGAAGATCTTCGACTCGGCGGCGTCGAGGAGCGTCTCAGCGCGGCCGTCCTCCTCGAAGCTGGATTCGGTGATCTCGCTGGCGACGCGGATCAGATTCCGCTTGATCGCCTTGTCGCGGACGATGCGCGCGTGGTGCACGACGTTCGCGGCGGTCGCTTCGTAGTCGGAGAGCTCGGACAGGTAGACGAGACCGCCCACGTGATCGAGCTTCTTCGCCGCGTTCAGGTAGTCCGAGAGCGTGTGCAGATCGACGGGCTCGTTCTCGTCCTGGAGCGCGAGCATTGCCTTGTAGATCTGCTGGTGGGACGGGTGATAGAAGTCGTCCGGCGCCACTTCGTTCAGCACGACGTGGATCGCGGTGTTCTCGATGAGCAGCGCGGACAGGACCGCCTTCTCGGCTTCGAGATCGTGCGGCGGAACGCGTCCGATGTCGGCGCGTGCGTTCGTGCGCGGCTCGACCAGATCCGGTCCGATGGACTCGGCCACGAAAAGTCCCCCCTACCGCTCGGTTCTCGTGCCGAACGGAGAGAGATCTTACCAAGCCTGCTCGCGGGCGGGGGCCGCTATCCCGCGTCGGAAGCGGCGTCTCCGTCGGACGCAGCGTCGGAAGACGCCGTTTCTTCCTGGGCGTCCGCCTCGGCGTCCTCGTCTTGCTCGCGACGGCGCGAGCGGTCGTCGAAGTCCTCGACATCGTCGTCGTCGATGGCGGGACCGCCTTCGCCGATCACCTTGACCGTCAGCTCGGCCGAGAGCTCGCGGAGCAGCTTGACCGTGACCTTGTGCTCGCCGACTTCCTTGATCGGGTCACGCAGGTCGATGCGACGCCGGTCGATCGGAATGCCCGCTTCTTCGACCTTCTCGGCGATGTTGGCGGCCGTCACCGAACCGAAGAGCTTGCCGCCATCGCCAGCACGCGCGCCGATCTGGAGATCGAGGCCCTCGAGCTGCTTCTTCACGGCCTTCAGGCTCGTGAGCTCGCGGGCCGCCTTCTCCTCGGCGATGCGCTTGTTGTGTTCGAGTTCCTGCACCCTGCCGGCCGTCGCGAGGATGGCCTTGCCCTGGGGGAGGAGATAGTTGCGGGCGAACCCGGGCTTCACCTTCACGAGGTCGCCGGCTTCACCGAGGTTGTGGATGGACTCGACCAGGATGAGCTGCACCTGGCTCACGACGTGGTCTCATCTTCGGCCGGGGCGCTCTCGGCGGCCGGCTCGGCAGCGGCTTCCGCCGGTGCCTCTTCAGCGGCCGGAGCCTCCTCGGCAGCGGGCTCGGGAGCGGGTTCGGCGGCGGGCTCGGGAGCCGGCGCTGCTTCCGCAGCCTTCGCGGCGGCGGCGGCCTCTTCGGCGGCCCGGGCGGCTTCCTCGGCGTCTCGGGCAGCCTTCTCGGCGGCGCGCTTGACCCGGTCTTCCTCGAACCCCACGGCTTCGGCGCGGCGGGCATCGAGGTCGGCGACGTCCTCGCTCGCCAGCACGGTCAGGAACCGGAGGATCGAGTCGTCGAGCCGCGCGACGCGCTCGAGCGCAGGCACCACGGCGCCTTCCGACAGGAAGTGCAGCACCTGGTAGTGGCCCTTCTGGAAGTTCTGGATCTCGTAGGCCAGTCGGCGGCGGCCCCAATCCTCGTAGAAGAGCTTCTCCGAGTCGTTCTCGGCGAGGATGCCCTCGAAGCGCTGGTTGATCGCCTCGATCCCCTCGTCGGAAATCTCGGGCTGAACGACGAACGTGAACTCGTACTCGCGCACGATCCCTCCTGGACGGAGCACCGGGGGTGCCGGCTCCGGGCCCGGATGGCCAGCGCGCTGCGCGGGAGGACCGGGCCGAGGAAAAAAGGGGCAGACCTCGCGTCCGCCCCGGGGGCCGAAGGGTTAGCAGAGGTCCAGAGCGGCGTCGACCAGCGCCTGGTGGACGCGGGTCTCGGCGGTGAGCTCCGGGTGGAAGGTCGTGGCCCAGACGTTCCCCTGGCGGATCGCGACCGGGGCACCGTCGACCCGGGCCAGAACCTCGACGCCCTCGCCCGGACGCCGCAGCTGGGGCGCTCGGATGAAGACGCAGCGCATGCCGTCCCAGGGCCCGCCCTCGGCGGGCGCCGCGAACGAGTCGACCTGGGTGCCATACGCGTTGCGGGCGGCCACTACGTCGAGCAGGCCGAGGCTGCGGACCGGGTGGTTTTCGACCTCCCGGGCCAGGAGGACCGCGCCGGCACAGGTGCCGAGTACGGGGCGACCGCTCTCGGCGAAGGCCTGGAGCGGCTCGTAGAGCCCGAGCCGGTCGAGGCCCTTCGAGATGGTGGTGGACTCGCCCCCGGGCAGGATCAGCGCGTCGATCCCGTCGAGGGCCTTCGCGCCACGCACCGGGACGGCTTCGGCCCTGACCCGCGCGACCGCCTGGGCGTGGGCCTCGACGTCGCCCTGGACCGCGAGGATGCCGATGCGTTTCGTCGCTGTTCGCGTCATGTCTCGTCGTTCGTTCGTCCCGGAGATGCCGTGCCGGCGCGGCGGCGCCGAAGCACCGCCGCGCGCAACCGCTACCAGCCCCGGTTCGCCAGCCGCTCGTGCTCGGCGAGGGTTTCCATCTCGATACCGGGCATGGCGTCCTTCAGGCCCCGGCTCGCGGCGAGCACCTCTTCCGGCTCCTGCCAGTGGGTGGTCGCCCGCACGACGGCGCGGGCGCGGGCCGCCGGGTCGTCGCTCTTGAAGATGCCCGATCCGACGAACACGGCCTCGGCGCCCAGCGACATGCAGAGCGCCGCGTCGGCCGGCGTCGCGATGCCGCCCGCCGCGAAGTTGGGGACCGGCAGTCGTCCCTCACGGGCGACGCGGGTCACCAGCTCCACCGGCGCTTGCAGCTCCTTCGCGCGCGTATTCAGCTCTTCGGGTCGCAGCGCACCGAGGGCGCGAATCTCGCCCATCACCGAGCGCAGGTGACGCACGGCTTCCACGATGTTGCCGCTGCCGGCCTCGCCCTTGGTGCGGATCATGGCCGCCCCTTCGCCGATGCGGCGCAGCGCTTCGCCGAGGTTCCGCGCACCACACACGAAGGGCGAGCGGAACTCGTGCTTCGAGACGTGGTGCTCCTCGTCGGCCGGCGTGAGGACTTCGCTCTCGTCGATGAAGTCGACGCCGAGGGTCTCGAGCACGCGGGCTTCGAGCAGGTGGCCGATGCGGACCTTCGCCATCACCGGGATCGACACCGAACGCTGGATGCCCTCGATCACCTCGATGCTGCACATGCGGGCGACGCCGCCTTCCTTGCGAATGTCGGCGGGCACGCGTTCCAGGGCCATCACCGCGGCGGCGCCGGCCTCTTCGGCGATCTTCGCCTGGTCCGGGTTGGTGACGTCCATGATGACGCCTCCCTTGAGCATCTCGGCCAGGCCGACCTTGATCTCGAAGGACTGGGCGTCGCGGCGGTCGTTTCCGCTGCCGTTCTCTTGGGACATGTCGTGTCTCCTGTGGGTGCCTGGGGTCAGGCGTTGGGTTCGTGGAAGGAAGGCCGGTCGTTCAGACCGGTGCGTTCGCGGTGGCATTGCCGCCGCGGCGATGGGCATCGAGGACGCGAGCGAGGCGTTCGACTCCCGCCTCCAGGCGCTTCTCGTCGGCCATCGCGAAGGTGAGGCGCATGCCGCTCGAGCGCCTACCGTCGTGATGGAACTGGGCTCCCGGCGCAAAGAGCACGCCGGCCGCGACCGCGTCGGCGAGCAGGTCGCGGGTGTCGAGGTCTCCGCCGAGCTCCACCCAGACCTGGTAGCCGCCTTCGGGCTCGGTCCAGCGCGAGCCTTCGGGGAGGTACTTCGCCAGCGCTTCGAGCAGAGCGTCGCGACGTTGGCGCAAGACGGGGCGCAGTCGACCGAGGTGCCGGTCGTACTCGCCGCAGCCGACGAACTCGGCGAGGGCCGCCTGCAGCGGCAGCGCGTCCGAGAGATCGCTGGCCTGCTTGAGGGCGAGGAGCGCGTCGCGCAGACGCCCGCGGGCCGAGATCGCGCCCACCCGTGCACCGGGGAAGAGCGACTTCGAGAACGAGAAGAGGTGGACGACGCTGCCGCTCGGGTCGAGGCCTGCGAGCGGCGAAGCCGCCTGGCCGGCGAAGCGCAGGTCCATCTCGTAGCCGTCTTCGATGACGGGGACCTTCGTCTGCTGGGCGATGTCGAGCAGACGGCGCCGATGGGCGAGCGACGTCGTCGTGCCCAGCGGGTTGTGGAAGGTCGGCATCGTGTAGAACGCCTTGACCTCGGGGCGCGCCAACGTGGCTTCGAGGGCCGCGAGGTCCACGCCGTCGTCGCGCATCGGTACCGGGGTCGTGCGCAGCCCGAGGGCCAGGGCCGCGCCGAGCACGTTGTTGTAGGTGGGCTCCTCTAGGGCGACGACGTCCCCGGGCGCGCAGAACAAACGCAGTGCGAGGGCGATGCCCTGGCTGGCACCGTGGCAGAGCACGAGATCTTCGGCCGACACCGGGAGCGAGGCGGCGGTCATGCGCGCCGCCAGGGTCTCGCGCAGGCCGGGGTGTCCTTCCGGGCTTCCGTAGAGCAAGAGCTCCGGACCGCCCTGGACGAGCGCGCGGTTGAACGCCTTCCGGAAGGCGTCGGCCGGATACAGGGAGGGGTCGGGAACCAGGGCGTGGAGTGCGATGGCGTCGCGGGCGATGCCGAAGCGCGGCCGCGCGCGCTCGAAGGCCATCAGCCGTTCGACCGCCGGCGCCAGGACCGGCGTGAACGAGGTGGCGGTGGACGACTCGAGGCCGGCGTCGGCGACGAAGGTGCCGCGCCCCACGGCGGATTCGATGACGCCCTCCGAAGCGAGGGATTCGTAGGCGGTGGCAATCGTGTCGCGGTGGACCCCGAGCTGGCTCGCCAGGTCGCGGATGGTGGGCAGCCGGTGCCCGGATCCCAGCCCCTGGCTGGCGATCGCTTCGCGCACCGCGCCCGCGATCTGCTGGTAGACCGGAAGACCGCCGGACGATTCGCCCTTTTGCCAGTCGATTCGCACGCTCCGCAGGCTAGCGGGCTGCTATCGACCTGCCAATCCTCCAATTGGCCGCAAGAATCAGGTCAATTTCGGCGATTGTCGACCGGACAATCCGCGGATCCGCCTCCGCGGCAGCCGGGATTCTTCGGGGCTACTTCCGGTTCTCGCGGGGCCCGAGCAGGACCCCGCCGATCGCCAGGGCGGTGATCCCCACGAAGCCCGTGAAGAGCGCGCCCATCTTCCCCTGGCCGAGCAGCACCGGGTCGGTGAAGGCGGCCGAGGCCACGAAGAGCGCGACCGTCAACCCGAGCGCGGCGATGTAGCCGGCCATGATCAGCTCGCGGTAGCCCATCCGGTCGGGCAAGGGGAAGCCCAGCATCACGCCGGCCCAGCCGAAGAAGGTGATGCCGATGGTCTTGCCGACCACCAGCGATCCCAGGATCAACCAGGTCATCGGGCCGATGTCGGCAAACGCGACCCCCGCCTGGCTGAAGGCGAAGAAGAACAGCCCGAAGTCGACGAACAGCTTGAGCTGGTGCTCGAAGTTGTGGAGCGCCGAGTGGTCCATGTGGAGATCGTGGGCCAGCTCCTCGCCCATTTTGTCGATCTCGTCCTCCTCGGTGAACATGCCGAGGTCGCGCCGCGGTCCGGGCAGGAAGGGCACGATGAAGCAGAGCGCGAGCGCCGGGTGCAGATGGGCCAGGATCAACCCGGACCACGAGAGCGGTCCGGCGATCGCGATGTAGGGGATCCAGTTGTTCACGCCCATGCGCCGCAGCACGAAGGCGACGGCCATGCCGAGCAGCACCAGGCCCAGGAACTCGGGAGCTGCGGGGTTGTTCGGATCGCCGTAGAAGATCGCGATGATCACGAGGCCGATCGCGTCGTCGGCCACCGCCAGGAGCAGCAGGAAGTTCACGGCGGGGTGCCCGGTGCCGAAGACGGCGCGGGCCACCAACCAGGCGAGGGCGATATCGGTTGCGGTCGGAACCCCCCAGCCCCGGGCCAGCGTCGCGTAGTCGTCGACGCCCGTCTCGTAGACGCCTGCCGCGAAGAGCAGGGACAGCCCGAGGAAGAACACGCCCACCGGCCCGAAGACGCCGCCCAGGGTGGCGATCAGCGGGTTCATGGCCTTCGCCGGTGGGTTCAGGTCACCGCCGGGTAGACACGCTTCGGTGATTTCCTTCGCTGCGATACCGAAGAAGAACACCATGAAGATGTCGTTCACGATGAAATGCAGATCGAGAACGTGGTTGAAGATCGCCAGGTCGCCGAAGGGCTTCCAGTGAACCGCGTGGTGGTACCAGTCCGGCGCCGTATTCGCGGCGATCATCGCCACGGCGACACCCGCCAGGAGCGGGATCGAGAATTCTTGCAGCAGGTTGACGAAACCGCGTCGCGGGGTGTCACTCATGGTCGCTCAGACTACTCCGGAAAGGGTTCGGGCGTTCAAGCAACTTCGTCCGCCTTGTGCTCTCGATTGAACCGATTCATCGCTGCGGTGACGCCCTGATGAAGTGCGACATCGAGCGCCTCCGCCGCGACGTCCAGTCGATGACCCAGCTGCGCCGATTCGGGCTGGGTAAAAGAGCCGAGCACGTGATCGGCGGTGGAGATTCCCTCCGGCGGACGCCCGACGCCGAAGCGCAGGCGCGGCAGATCGCTCCGACCGAGGCGATCGAAGATGTCCACCAGTCCGCGGTGGCCGCCGGCTCCGCCGCGCGGCCGCAATCGCAGGCGTCCCAGAGGCAGGTCGACGTCGTCGTAGACGAGCAGGACGTCTCTGGAGACGTCCTCGATGTCGAGCGCTTCGAGCGCCAGGACGACCGCTTCACCGGACCGGTTCATGTAGGTCTGGGGCAACAGGGCCGCGGCACACAGGGGTGCCGACGAATCCCCTTCGTCAACGGGGGGCTGGATCCAGCCCGCGCCGTAACGAGAACGGAATCGCGTTTCCTCCGCAGACCAGCCGGCCCGCGCGGACCAGTGCTCGAGGACTCGGAAGCCGACGTTGTGGCGCGTGTCGACATACTCGGAGCCTGGGTTGCCGAGCCCGACGACGAGTTTGGACGGCGGCGGCAGCGCGGGCCCGCGCCTGCGCTCTCGCCAACGCGCGAACCAGCCCTTCACGATCGCGAGGGGCGGATGTCCCGCTCCCACGACTCGGTGATTCCCGAGCGCGCTCGCATGGCTTCGCCTCCCGGCGGCGGGAGATTTCCCGCCACTCCGCTAGGAGTCGTCGCCGCCTTCGCTCTTCTCTCCGCCGCCTTCGGCCGGCGCCGCCGCTTCGGCGCCCGCCTCGTCCTCGGCGATTTCTTCCGCAGCCGCTTCGGACTCGGCCTTTGCCGGCGCCGCCACGGAGACCACGGTGAGATCGGGGTCCGAGACGAGCTCGATGCCCTCGGGCAGCGGGATGTCGCGGATGTGGATGGAGTCGCCGAGAGCGAGCTCGGTGACGTCGACCGGAAGCTCCTCCGGAATCGCCCGCGGCAAGCAGTTCACCTCGATCTCGCGGAGCACCATGTCGAGGATGCCGCCGTCGAGCGCGACGCCCGTCGCCGTGCCGGTCACCTGCACCCGCACCGACACCTGAATGGCTTTGTTCACGTCGATCGCGTAGAGGTCGGCGTGGAGCAGATCGCCGCGCACCGGGTCGCGCTGCAGCTCCTTCACGAGCACCACCTGTCCGTCGAGGCCGCCCCCCGAGAGGTCGATCAGGGTGTTCAGGCCGGCCGCGCTCTTGCGCAGCATGGTCTCGAGCACCGTCGGATCGAACTCGATCGACGTGGCTTCTTGGGTGGGGCTGTAGCAGACGCCCGGTACCCGGCCGCTGGCGCGCAGCTTGCGCGTGTATCCCTTGCCGGTACTCGTTCGAGACTCGACGGCGAGCTGAAAATCGGACACGGATCTTCTCCTGCTGACGGCACGCGGTGCGCGCGGCCGGACGCGGCGTTCGGGCCGCGGCTCAGACGAACAGAGAGCTGACGCTCTCCTCGTTGTTGATGCGTCGGATGGCTTCCGACATGAGGTGCGCGATGCTGACGACGCGGATCTGCTCGCAGTCCTTCGCTTCCGCGCCGAGCGGCACGGAGTCGGTGATCACGAGCTCGGTGAGCGAAGAATCGCGAATCCGGCTGATGGCCGGACCCGAGAGCACCGGGTGCGTGATCGCCGCTGACACCATCTCGGCGCCGGCGTCTTTCAGGGCACCGGCGGCTTCGGTGAGCGTGCCGGCGGTGTCGACGATGTCGTCGACGATGACGCAGGTCCGTCCCTCGACGTCGCCGATGATGTTCATGACCTGCGACACGTTGGCGGCTTCGCGCCGCTTGTCGATGATCGCCAGATTGGCGTTCAGTCGCTTCGCGTAGGCGCGGGCGCGCTCCACACCGCCCGCGTCGGGCGAGATGATGGTCAGCGGCTGGTCCCCGTAGCGATCGCGGATCGCCTCGAGCAGCACCGGCGTCGCGAACAGGTTGTCCACCGGGATGTTGAAGAAGCCCTGGATCTGTCCAGCGTGGAGGTCGATGCAGAGCAGCCGGTGGGTACCGGCCGTACTGATCAGGTCGGCGACCAGCTTCGCGGAGATCGGCAGGCGCGGGCGCACCTTCCGATCCTGACGCGCGTAACCGTAGTAGGGGAGCACCGCCGTGATGCGCCGGGCCGAGGAGCGGCTCAGCGCGTCGACCATGATGAGCAGCTCCATCAGGTGCGTATTCGCTGGCGCGCAGGTGGACTGCATCACGAAGCAGTCGCAGCCGCGGACGTTCTCTTGGATCTCCACGTTGACTTCGCCATCGCTGAAGGTGCCGACGAGCGCCTTCCCCAGGTCGATGTCGAGATAGCGTGCCACCGCCGTGGCGAGATCCGGATTGGCGTTGCCCGTGAAGAGCTTGAGGTCGTTCATGCGGTGGGTCTCGGGGGTCGGCCCGACGTCGAATCGGAGCGGGCTTTCGGGTGAGGAAACGGAAGCGGGCCGCTTGGCTGGGGCGGTAGGACTCGAACCTACAAATGGCGGCTCCAAAGGCCGCTGCCTTACCAATTTGGCGACGCCCCATCGAAGGGGAATTCAGGGGAAACGTGGAGGAAGCTTCGGAGCGGCAGCCTCGTGGTGACCGGTTCGCCCCGATCGCCGCACTCTGGTCGCTCCCAGGCCCGTGCCCACCCAAAAGGAATGCCCCGCGGTGGGGCCCCACCGGGGGCAAGGCCGGGGCGGCCGGGCGCCTCCCCAGCGCTGCAGATTATCCTCAATCCCGGGTTGCCGCGACCCGCTGCCAGCCCTGCTCGGGCCCTTCGAGGCGCTCCGCGGCGGCCGCGGCCGCGCTGCGATCGCGGAAGATGGCGAACAGCGTCGCGCCGCTGCCCGACATCCCGACCGCGCGCGGCTCGAGCGCCTCGAGCTCGGAGCGCAGGCGCCCGATCGGGGGGCACAGCCGAACGGCCGGCGCCTCGAGATCATTGTGGAGCAGCGCCTGGAGCGCCCCAGCGTCCCCGACGGTCTGGGCGAGGTCGGCGGGCCGCGGTGGGCACGCGCCGGGCTTCTCGAGCGCGTCGTAGGCGCGATAGACCTCGGCGGTGGCCAGAGCCTCGCCCGGGTTGGCGAGCAGCAGACCCAGCGGTGGGAGATCCCCCACAGGTTCCCGCACCTCGCCGATCCCCGAGACCCAGGCGGGTTCCGGGCGCAGGAAGTAGGGCACGTCTGCACCCAGTGAGAGGGCCAGGCTCTCGAGGACCGCGGGTTCCAGCGCGTCCGGGTAGGCGCGCCGCAGGCCGCGCAACACCGTCGCCGCGTCGCTGGAGCCGCCGCCGAGACCGGCTGCCACGGGGATGTGCTTCGTCAGACCGATCTCGACGTGGGCGTCGATCTGCGCCCGCTCGAGAAAAGAGCGCGCGGCGCGGGCCGCCAGGTTGTCTCCGCCGACGGGCGTCCCGTCGGCTTCTCCCACGACCCGCAACGAGACCTCGACGCGTGCGGCGGGCTCGACCTGGAGTGCGATGCCGTCGGCGAGATCGAGCGGCACGAACAGGCTCTCGAGTTCGTGATAGCCGTCGTCGCGCGTCGCGACGATCCGCAGCCCGAGATTGATCTTCGCCGGTGCGTCGAGATGAAAGGAAGGGGACACGGAGCGGCTTTCAGCCCTTCGCGCGCACGAAGCCCATGCGCAGCTCGTACAAGACGCTCTGCAGCAGCTTCGCCTCTTCGTCCGAGAGGTTCCCCTGGGTCTTCGCCTGCATCATCTCGAGGGTGTCGATGGTGTGCTGGGCCAAGGGGAGGTTCGGCGGCGGAGGCTCGCTGCCGTCGGGATTCGGTGCCTGGCCCAGATGGACCATGGCCGAGGTGGCCAGCGACAGCACGAAGGTCGAGAAGTCGATCTTCGGCAGCTCGCCCTCTTCGCCGGCGTCCTGCACGGTGAAGCCGGCCTTGTTCGGATCCGAATCGCTCATGTCGCGGGCTCCTGGTCGACGCCCACGGCGGTCTCGGAAGCCGCGGGTTGCGCCGGGGCTCCGGACGCCTCGACGTCGAGTTTCGCCATCTCGCGTCGGGCGTGGTCGATCCGCTGCCAGGCGGTCACCAGGCTCCCGAGCGCGATGGCCCAGACCGCCCAGGGTAGGAAACCGAGGATGGCGCCGGCGGCCAGCAGGCCGATGCGCTCACCGCGCTCCATCCAGCCGATCTCGAAACTGGGCAGCTCGAGCTCGGCCCGGGCCTTCGAGTACGAGACCAACACCATCGCCGCCATGGCGAGTCCGCAGCCGGCCACGTGTATGAGCGCATCCTCGCGCGCGAAGTGCACGCTGGCGCCCGCCATCAGCACCATGTCGACCCAGCGATCGAGGGTGGAATCGAGGAACCCGCCGAAGCGCGTGGAGATGCCCCGGTGTCTCGCGACCACGCCGTCGGTGAGGTCGAAGAAGCCGCCAACGAGGATCAGGATCCCCCCCAGCACGAGCGATCCCATCGCGAGCGCCGCGGCGGCGCCCGTCGACACGAGCGCACCGGTGACCGTCAGCGTGTTCGGATCGAGCCGTCCCCAGAAGAGAAAGGGAAACAGCCGGTGGATCAGCGCATCGAGGTTCTGTCCGACCGTCGATTTGATCAAGGCGATCCCGGGGCGGAGCCCCTCGCGGGGCGGCCGGCGCTAGGAGAGCGGTGCCTGGGGAACCGCCGGAGCCTCTTCCTCTGCGGGGTCGTCAGTCGCGTCGCCGAGCGTCATGCTCTTGGCGCCGACGTCGGGCAGGCCCTCGAGCAGCTGGCCGCGCTCGTCGGCGGTCATCCAGCCACGGCGGTTCAAGAGGCGTCGGTCGTTGCGGAGGTCGGCAAGGGCCTTGCGGTTCATCGAATGAGGTCCTTTTCAAGCGGGGGCGGCAGTGGGTGCCCGTTCGGGCATCGCGCTTCGAGGCGCTCCCGGGGGCTCCGAGCGGGATCGGCTCTGGCGCCCCGTCCGCTCGAAGGCCGCGGAATCTAGCAGATTGACGCATTTCGGAAGGGTCGATAGCTTGCGAAACGCCTGCCCCGGGGGTCACTTGCGCACGGTTCGAATCGCAGTCGCGACGCTCGTCTGCTGTGCGCTGGCGGGCTGCCAGACCGACGACGCGCTCTTCGAGGAGGTCCCGCCGGCCGAGGAACTCTGGGCCCAGGGCGAGGAGGAGCTCGAGGGCTTCTCCGTCCTCGGATTCTTCGACTACGTCGACTATCAGGCCGCCATCGACACCTTCCAGTCGATCGTCGACAACTACCCGTCGAGCACCTACGCCGTGCAGGCGGAGCTGAAGATCGCCGACGCCTACTTCGCGGACGACAAGTTCGAAGAGGCCCTTTCCTACTACCGGGACTTCGGTGACTTGCACCCGGACCACCCCCAGGTGCCGTACACGATCTGGCGGTCGGCGCTCTGCCACGAGCGGCGGCGCCTGGAGCCGAGTCGCGATCAGGGTGCCACGCGCGATGCGCTCGTGTTCCTCGACCGACTTCTGATGCAGTACCCGTTCTCCGAGTACGCGGTCGAAGCGGAGGTGCTCTGGCGCGAGCTGCAGACCGTGCTGGCGGAGAACGTCGAGGTGATCGCCGACTTCTACTTCGAGCGAGGCGAGTACGAGGCGTCCGCCGAGCGCTACCGCGCGCTGCTGAACGAGTACCCCGGGCTCGGCCTCGACCCGCGGGTGCTCTACAAGCTCGGCGCCTGCTACGCCGAGTTGCGACGCGTCGACGAAGCCGATCGGATCTTTCGCACCGTCGTCACCCACTACGGCGAGAGCGAGTACGCGTTCCTGGCACGGGAACGCTTGGCGACCAACCTACCGTGAGCCGGACATGAAACGGGTCGACGACTCCCACGACGCTCCCCCCGCCGCCGTGACGCCGGCGCTGACTCCCTCGGAACGGCACGACTACGAGATCGGCCGAAGACGCTACGAGCGCGGGGACTGGGACGGGGCGTTGGAGTCGCTGCGTCGCTTCCTCGAGACGCGTCAGGAGTTCGCGGACGTCCACTACATGGTCGGCACCCTGCTCGAGCACGAAGACGATCTGGGTGGTGCCGCGGACAGCTTGCGCGAGGCATTGCGCTTGAACCCGGTGTACACCGAGGCGATGGTCGCGCTCGCCAGCATCTACGAGCGCAGCGGCGAGTTCGCACGCTCGCGTGCGCTCGCCGAGCGGGTCGCTGAGCTCGCCCTGCCTTCGGCCGGGGCCCTCGATGCGACGACCCGCGGCAAACTCTCGAACCTCGAGGCGGAGCTCGGTGACGCCTATCGCGACGCCGGCCAGAAGAAGGATGCCATCGAGGCCTACCGTAAGGCCCTCGATCGCTGCCCGACCTTCCACGACATCCGCTACCGGCTCGGCATCACCCTGCGCGAGGCCGGCTTTCCGGATCGCGCGCTCGCCGAGTTCGCTCGGGTGCGCCGCGGCAACCCGGGCTTCCTCGACGCGATCGTGCAGACCGGCGTGACGCTCTACACGCTCGGGCGTACCGACGAGGCGATCCGCGAATGGCGGGGCGTCCTCGAGCGCGACGCCGAGCGCGCCGACGCGCGGATGTACCTCCGCATGGTGGCGCGCGATCGCCCAACGGAGGGCTCCTGAGCCCACAGCGCTCCCCAGCGCCCCTTGGGGGCGCGTCGCGTGCTTCGGTGACCGGAATCGCTTCCCTCGCCGCGCGATTCGTGATTCGATGCAGGGGACGCAAGCGAAGCCCCGGCGGTCGGGGCGCTGGGGCGTTCGCCCACCCACCCCGACGCGAAACCGCCGCCCCCGCTCGCTCTCCGTCCGACACGGTCTCGGCCGTGACGCGGCGGTCGCGTGTGGATGTCGGCTCGGTGAGGAGGCTCCGATGCACACCCTCCGTCACGTGATCCACCGGCTCAACCTGATTCACGCCACACCAGAGATGAGTGTCCTCGATGTGGCGACGGTCATGAGCGAGGGGCGCGTCGGCGCGATCGCGGTCCTCGATCATGGCCATCTGGTCGGCATCTTCACCGAGCGCGACCTGATGACGCGGGTCGTCGTCGCGGGGCGCGATCCTGCGACCACGTGCGTCGAAGACGTCATGACCCACGAGGTGGTGACGGCCGGCTTGGACGACACCGTCGAGCGCAGCATCGACAAGATGCGCTCCAACGGCTGCCGACACCTCCCGGTGATTCACACCGGACGCGTGGTGACCATGCTCTCGATGCGTCACCTGCTGCGGGACGAGGTGGAGGAGCAGGTCGAGGAGATCCGCACGCTGCGGGCGACGCTGACCCACACGATGCCGAGCTAGCCGCTCCTCGCGCCGGAGTTCAGCGCGGCCCGAAGCCGCGCCGCTCTCGCTTCTTCTCGCGCCGTTCTTTGTGGATCTCGACGAGTTCGTCGAGCTGTTCGCGCGTGAGCAGCGCTCGGATGCGCAGCATGCTGCGCAGGCGACTCTTCTCGAGCTCGGTCTCCGCGGCGCCGATCTTCTCGGCCTGCTGCATGACCGCCGCTTCGTCGGGACGCGCAGTCGACAGCAGGCCGCGCATCCCGTCGTGCAGACTCTTCAGTTCCGTCTGCAGCGCCGCGCGTTGGTCTCGACTCTCGAGGGCGATTGCGTCGATGGCGTCCCGGGTCTCGGCGTCGAGTGCGAGACGATCCGAGTGGCGCTCGAGCACGCGCTCCAGAGGCGGCGGCCCCCTGCGCTTGCCCGGCGGCCCGCCATGCGGCGGTGGGCCTCCGGCATGGGGCGGCGGTCCGTGCGGTCGGTCGAACCCGCCGCCGGGCGGTCCAGGTCCACCTCCCGGCTGGCCGGCCGCGGGAATCGCGAACGCGAGGCAGATCGCCAGCACCCCTCCGAGGAGGGCGAGGCGGGTGTTTCGTCCGACGTCACCCATCGAGGATCAGGCTCGCGATCGCTGCATAGTCGTCGGGCAGCGTGTCGTCGTCGCTGGGGAGGTCGGACTCCTCGGCCTCGGCGAGGGAGAGCAGGGCCTCGACCGGTGTCGTCGTCGCGGGCGCGGTTTCGATGACGCGCGGCGCGGGAGTCGTCTCGGCCACGCGCGGGGACTCGATGTCGTCGCTCGGCGGTCGCGCGTCCGGCCCGGCGAAGAGGGCCAACGCCACCGCCGCGCCGACGGCCACCATTCCAGCGAGGGCCGGAAGCCAACCCGCGGAGCGCCGGGCAGCGACGCGCCGATCCACGTCCTCGGAAAAGGCGACGCGCTGGGCCGCGGTCATCTCGGGCGCGCGCGTGAGGGACTCGATCTCGCGCACGAAGGCAGCGTCTCGGGGAGAGAGCTCGGGTCGATCGGCGTTTCGGGTCGTCATTCGGCGCGCTCCGGGCTCGGGTCGAGGTCCGCGAGCTGTTCCCGCAGGCTCTTCAGCGCGCGGTGGAGGTGGGACTTGATGGTACCCGTCGCGCGTCCCGTGATCTCGGCGGTCTCCGCGACGGTGAATCCCTCGAGGTGGATCAGTACGAAGCACTCGCGCTGTCCCCGGGACAGGCGCGACAGCGCCTCCACGACGCGCGCACGGAGCGCAGGGTCGCCGGGCGGCGGGGTGCGGGTGTCCTCGGTTTCCGGGAACTCTTCGGGGGAGCGACGGCGTACCCACGCGAAGCGGTGATGCCGGTTCGCTTCGTTGACGAGGATCCGATAGAACCAGGTCGAGAGCTGGGCGTCGCCGCGAAAGCGCGCCAACCCCCGATACGCTCTCGCGAACGCTTCTTGCGCGACGTCCTCGGCGACGGCGGCGTCGCCCCCGACCAGTCGATAGGCCATGCCCACCGCGCGGTCGCGGTGGTCGGACACGAAAGCGGCGAAGCGACGCTCCTGGTCGAGATCCAGCGTCGTCACCCGTTCTCCCCAGGTGTGGGCGGTGGCGTGGGACATGGCGGGGCTTCCTCGAAGGTCTCGGGGGGACCTCTCCGCCGCCGTCGGTGTACAACAGCTGCGGGCCTCGCGACGAGGGGCAGCTCCTCCGGACCCCGGGGCCGGGCGCCGAAGGAACTGCCCACTCGTGCCGCGACGGGGCTCAGTCGCTGCGCCCGCGGTTGCCGCGGCGCTGCGGGCGGAGTTCCTGCCACTGTTCGGTGGTCAGCAGTTCGCGCAGTTCGAGCATGGTGCGAAGCCGGGCCTTGTGGCGTTCGAGCTCGAGGGCGTGCACCGCCTCGACCTGGGCCATCACCGCCGGCTCCTCGACTTCGGTCTGCGACATCAGCTCGCGCATGGTGTCGCGTGCCTCCCGCAGCTCGGGCGCGAAGGCACGCCGATCGGCGCGGGCGCGGTCGAGCACGGCGAAGGCGGCGTCGCGGGTCTCGGCGTCCAGGTCCAGGCGTTCGAGCTTGCGCTCCAGCTTTTCGAGGCCTGCCCGTTTGCCGGATCCATCCGGACGGGCGAGGGCGGAGCCTCCGAGGACGAGGCTGGTCGTGATGGCGGCGGCCGCTGCGAGGCGGCCCCAGCGGCTACGCGGGATGAGAGTTCGCATGATTCGATCCTCCGATGTGGGCACTCGGACCGCGGGGGTCCAGTGGGTTCGGAGGTCAGACCTGCGAGTGGTCAGGACGGTTTACGGATCCCCTCGGGGATTCGGGGCTGGCGGGGCCTGGCGCTCAGCGGGATTGGCGCAAGATCTCCCGGGCTGCGTTCCGCCCGCAGGCGCCCATCACGCCGCCGCCCGGGTGGGTCCCCGCACCGCAGAGATAGAGATCCTGGATGGGGGTCGCGTAGCGAGCCCAGCCCGGGATCGGTCGCATCGAGAGCAGCCGATCCGGGGTCATCGCGCCGTGGAAGAGGTTCCCACCGGTCAGCCCGAAGATCCGCTCCAGGTCGGGGGGCGCCAGCACTTCCCGGTGGATCACGCTGTCGCTGAAGCCCGGCGCCACATCATCGATCAGCGCGCAGGCGCGGTCGGCGAGAGGGTCGCGCAGGGTGTCCCAGGCTTCGGCCGAGGCGTCGCACGGTCCCCACTGGACGAAGAGCGAGGCGATGTGGTGACCCGACGGCGCGAGGCTGGCGTCGAGTGCCGTCGGCAGGGTCAGCTCGACGATCGGACGCTCGGGGAGACGCCCGGCCTGCGCTTCCTGAAACGCGCGCTCGAGGTCGTCGAGGGTGGTGGCGCCGACGTGGATGGTGCCGTGATGTTCCGGGGCGACGCCATCCTGTGTACTTCCGCGAAACCGTGGCAGTCGGTCCAAGGCCAGGTTGACCTTGACGCTGCCGCTGCGGAAATCGAGCCCGGCGACTTCGCGCGCGAACGTTTCGGGGAGGGCGCCGGGGCCCACCCAATCGACGAAGGTGCGCTTCGGGTCGGCTCCCGACACCACGCAGCGCGCTTCGATCGAGGTGCCGTCGGACAGCGTGACGCCGCGCGCAGCGCCGCCGTCGACGTCGATGCGGGCGACCTCCGATTCGAGCCGGATCTCGACCCCTGCTTCCCGCGCCGCGCTCGCGATCGCTTCCGAGAAGCGTCCCATGCCGCCTTCGACGTAGGCCCAAACGCCGCGGGCGCCGCCGGTCTCCCCCATCACGTGATGGAAGAGCACGTAACCCGTTCCCGGAGCCGAGGGAGGAGCCCAGGCGCCGATCACCGCGTCGGTCGCGAGGGTCGCCCGGAGCGGTTCGCTCTCGAACCAGCGTTCGAGCTCCGGGCGGGCGGGGCCCAGCAAGAGGGCGAGGGCGCGCGGCAGCTCACGACCCAAGCGGAGGGCTCCCACCCCCAGGCGCCCCAGGAGTGCGAGGTCACGCGCGTGCAGCCGACCCGGGTCGGGCGCCGGTGCGTCGAGCGACGGCTCGATCCAGCGGGCGAAGCGATCGAGCATTGCTTCGTAGCGCGGGTAGCGATCGGCGTCGGAGCGCGAGAACGCGGCGATCGAGGCATGGGTCTCGGCCTCGCTCCCTCCGAGAAGGAGACCGCGTCCGTCGGGCAGCGGCGTGAAGGAGGATGGTGAACGGCGCAGGAAGCGCAGGCCGTGGCGGGCGAGGTCGAGTTCCTTCGACACGACGGGTCGCACGAGTCCGGCCACGTACGCGGCCCGCGAGACGCGGTAGCCGGGCCAGCGTTCTTCGGTGACGCAGGCGCCGCCCACGCGATCGCGTCGTTCCAACACCACGACCCGTCGTCCTGCGCGCGCCAACAACGCCGCCGCGACCAGACCGTTGTGTCCCGCGCCGATGACGGCGACGTCCCACCCCACACGCGCAGTGTAGGCGAGCTGCACACACAGCGAAGGCTCGCGGACGGCGCGCGTCTCCTACACTCGCGTCCGTGGAACCGCTCGCTCCCGTCGATCTCGTGGTGGCCGCGATCCTGGGGATCGCACTCTTGCGCGGGCTCTTCCTGGGCCTCATCCGCGAGGCCTTCTCGATCGGTGCGCTGGCCGCGGCCGTGCTCGCCGTGCGTCTGTTCCTCGACCCGGCGACCGCGTGGTTGGATGGCTGGGACTTCGAATGGCTACCCGCCGTCGCAACGCCCTGGGTGGCTGGAGCCGGGCTCGCACTCGCTGCGCTGGTGGCGGTCAACTGGGCGGGCGCGGTGATCCGAAAGGGCGCGCGCGCGGTGGGACTGGGTTGGGCCGACCGGCTGGGTGGCGCGGCGCTCGGGTTCGCCGAAGGCGCCATCGTCGCCGGCGTCCTGCTGGTGGTGCTCGGCAGCTTCTTCGGGCGCGATCACCAGTTCCTTGCCCGTTCCCAGAGCCTGGCCTGGTTGGAACAGCTCGAAGGCGCCACGGGCAATGGAGCGAGCGGCGCCGACGTGGCAGCACCCCCGCGCGGCTGACGCGTCCCGTTAGGCGTCGGGCGCCGCCGCGCGTCGGCGCGCCCAGAAGAAGAGCGGAATCCCCAGCGAGACCGTGCCGAGGGAGAGCAACGCCTCCACGGGCCGTTCGACTGCGGCATAGGACGCGGTCCACAGGGACGCAGCGACGAACGCGATTGGCACCCAGGGGTATCCCGGGGTGCGGAACGGTCGCTCCAGCGCGGGTTCGCCGCGCCGCAGGGCGGGGACGCACGCGACGGCGAGGGCGCCAAAGATCGCGAGGGCGACGCCGGCGTACACGACGATCTGTTCGAAGGTGCCCGTGAACAGGAGCAGCGTGACCCAGACGCTCTGGAGGAGCGTTGCCACGAGCGGCGCACCGCCCGACGTCGTGCCACCGAGCGACGCGGGCAGCGCCCCGTCCTCGGCCATCGCCAGGGTGACGCGCGGACCAGCCCAGACCATGCTGCTCACCGAGCCCGCGATCGAGACGCACAAGACCGCGACGACGACGCGCGCGGCGTCGCCCCCGAAAAGGGCGCGGGCCGATTTCTCGGCCACCGGGAGCACGGGGTCTGCGCCGAGGGCCGAGACCGGCAACGCCGCGAAGTACACGACGTTCACGGCCAGGTAGAGCGCGGTCACGAACACCGTGCCCCCGACCAGAGCGAGCGGGAGCGAACGCGCCGGATCGCGCATCTCGCCCGCGATGTAACTCGCCGCGTTCCAGCCCGAGAACGAGTAGAGCACGAACACCAACCCGACGGCGGCCGCGCCGAACCGGGGTTCGGCAGTGGCGAGCCCGGGGGTCTCGGCGGTGTCGCCGCCGACCACGAAGGCGAGACCGACGCCCACCAGGATCGGGGCGATCTTCAACACGGTGACCGCGCGTTGGAAGCGACCGCTCGCCTCGACGCCGAGCAGGTGGACCGCCGTGATGCTCCATACGAGGACGACGCCGATCCAGGCGGCGTCCCACTCGGCGAGTGTCGGCGCGAGTCGCTGCAGGTAGGCGGCGAACGCGGCGGCCGACGCGGCGATCGCGCCACCGAAGCCGAGGGCGAAGGAAGTCCAGCCGCTGAGGAAACCGGCGAGCGGACCGAAGGCGCGCCGCAGATAGACGTATTCACCACCGACCCGCGGCAGCGCCGCACCCAACTCGGCATAGGAGAGGGCACCGGCCAGCGCGAGCACGCCGCCGAGCAGCCAGAGACCGAGGATCCAGGCTTCCGAGCCCAGGTCTCGCGCCAGGAAGCCGGTGGTGGTGAAGATCCCGCTGCCCACCGCGTTCGAGACGAGCAGACACGCGGCGGTGAAGGCGCCGACGCGGGCGAGGTCGCTGCCGGTCATTCTCGGCTTTGGGCACGCTCGGTGCGCGCATCGGCCGGATTCTCGAGAGGTGCGAACACCTCGAAGATCTGCACCGGAAGGAAATCGTGGCTCGTCGTGTGTTGGAAGCCGGCGGCCTGGAGAGCGTCGACGACATCGGCGCTTCGGCTCCAGTGCCCTGCGTTCTGGAACAGGCTGAGCACGCCGCCCAGGTCCTGGTTCGGCTCGAGGATCGCGACCCGTCCCGACGGCCGGAGATCTCGTTCCCGCAGCCGCGCGAAGTAAGGTGCCTGGTCTTCGATGTGGTGGAAGGTGTTCACGGTGAAGAGCACGTCGATCGCGCCGTCGGGCAGCATGGGATCCTCGAACTCTCCGCGCACGACCTGAACGTTCTCGAGACCCGCGTCGGCGACGAAGCGCTCGAGCTCTTGGACCAGCTCGGCGTCGACCTCGACGGCGTAGACCTTGCCGTTCGCACCGACGGCGTTCGAGAGGTAGGGCAGGAAGTATCCCTCGCCAGCGCCCAGGTCGGCCACCGTCTGGCCGGGTTCGAGCGCGAGCACGTCCACCACCCGTTCGGGGTGCTGCCACGCGGCGCGGCTTCCGAGGCGGCTGAACTCGAGCTTCGACACGTTCTGGCAGCCGAGCAGACCGAACAGGACGAACCCGACGAGGCTGACCCGCGTGGCCCGCATCACGAGCGCACTCCGGCGGTCAGGCGCGCGACGGTGCGCCCGGCCCGGATCCAGCCCGCGAGGCCTTCGGGCAGCACGGAAACGTCGTGGTAGCCGGCGTCGCGGGCCTTGCGCGCGGCCTCGGTCGCCGATGTACACCAGGCGTTGTAACAGTAGAAGACGAGCGGGGTGAAACGGTCGGCCGGAAGCTCCCGCTCGGGGTCGTAGTCGCGGTAGCTCGTGAGGAGCCGCGCACCCGGGATCACGCCGTTCTTCTCGCGGGTGTCCGCGCTGTTCGCGTCGACCAACACCGGCGGGCGCTGTGGATCGTCGAGACGCTGCACCAGTTCGGGGACGTCCAACACGCCCAGTCCTTCGTGGCTCGGGAGCGCGATCCACGCGGTGAGCGCCACGCTGCCGAGGAGGATCGGAGCGGCGATCGGAAGTAGACGTCGGGTCTTCATCGAAGGGTCTCCTGAGGGTTGGGGGGGAGGGAACTCAGTCGGGCGGCAAGAGCGCCGCGAGCAACATTTGGATCGCGGTTTCCTCGGCCACCGCCGGAGGGATCTCCTGCGGTGCCGGGTCCCAATGGATGTGCACGGCCCAGGTGGTCAGCGACTCGGAGACGAACCGCGCGGCGACGAGTGGGTCGGGGTAGCGGCGAAACGCGCCTTGCTGGGCGCCCGCGTCGAGCACGTTCGCGAGGGCCGCGACCAGGGCAGCGCGACCGTCGCGGTAGAAGGTCTGGCCGAGCTCGGTCGATTCGAGCTCACAGCGGTCGATCAGCTTGATCGCGGTCCGGAAGCGGCTGAGCAGACCGAAGACGTCGCGCAGGATGGTCTCGAGGCAGGCCCGTGCGGTCTTGGGGCCGAGTCGTTCGGGCAGTCCCGAGGCCAGAGAGTCCGGCATGCCGGCCTCGGCGAGCACCCGCTCGAGGTCGCGCTGCAGGGCGTCGGGCGGTCGGGTCGCGAGCGGGAGGGGGAGGGCGTCCGGGTCTGCGAGTTCGCCGGCCGCGTAGCGGATCGCGTGGTCGAAGAGCGCCTCCTTGCTCTCGACGTAGAGGTAGAGCGTGCCCTTCGCGACCCCGAGCTCCTGGGCGACGTCGGCCATCTGGGCCCGCCGATACCCCTGCCGGATGAAGACCCGGGTCGCGGCTTCGAGGAGGTCACGGATACGGTTCGGCGGGGTCTGGCGGGGCACGTTCGGGAGTATAAATGACCGAATAGGTCAGTCAATATCGGATGCAGCGACAGCCCTCCCTAGCCCTCCCTGTCTCAAGAGGGAGGGCTTACCTGCGGCGGCGGGCGCGGGGCAGAACGAGGAGCACCGCTGCCACCATCCACCGGAGGCCAGAGGGCTCGGGCAGCAGCAGCGCCGGACTGAACTCGCTGGTGTTGAATGCGCCATCCGTCGCCGTGGCCACGATTTCGGTCCCAGGTCCCAGTGGCAGCGAGGGAGTGAAACTCACCTTGCGGAAGTTCAGCTGCGACGCCAGCGGGTAGCTGTCCGAGCCGAGCCAGATCCGCCCTTCATCCCCCTCGGCGAGGTAGAAGTCGACCGTGAACGGGAAGGGCGCCTCGGTTGCGGCGCTATCGACGAGGTAGCGAACCGTCAGCGTATCCGTGGCGGTGTCGTACTCGGTCTGGGTGGAGTCGAACTCCGGAAAGTTCATCCGGCGGTTCGCGCCGCCGTCGATGTCGAGAGAGTCGTTGGCGGTCGCACCGTCGGCGCCCAGGTCGATACCGAGCCCCGAGTTTCCCCGCATCGAGTTGCCGCGAACGAGATTGTTCTCCCCCGCGAGCACCGAGACGCCCGTCGTCGCGTTGAAAGCGATGGTGTTGAACGCGGCGCCCACGTCCCCCACCCGCGTCAGCGTCGTCGTGATGAAGACGCCGCTGCCGCCGTTGCCGAGCGGAGAGGTCTCCGAGACGTCGGTTCCGATCGCGTTCGCGACCACGTCGGTCTGACTGCTCCCCACGAACACGCCGCCGAGCTGGTTGCCCGAGATCAGGTTTCCGGCGCGCACCGGAATGGTGCTCGAGCCGGTGAAGAAGCCCCCGACGTCTCCGACCGAGTTCAAGCCCGAAGTGGTGACGTACACGCCGAACCCCAGGTTCGGGACGGCCTGGGTGCCCGTGACGTCCGTGCCGATCCGGTTACCCGAAAGGATGTTGTTGTCGCCGCGGATCTCGACCCCGTCATCGCCGTTTCCGGAGATGACGTTGCCTTTGCCCGTGCAGCCGGTGACCTGGTTGCAGGTGCGTCCGACGACGACGTGGTCCGCAAACTCCTCGATCTGGAGTCCGAAGCCGCCGTTGCCTGCACCGACGGAGCCAAGGTCGATGCCGAGATGGCAGCCCTCGACGGTGACATCCTGGTTGCCCTGCGTGATGCGCAGGCCCGTGCCGGGGAATTCGATGATCGTGAGGCCCCGGACGGTCGATCCTGCGCTTCCCGAGATGAGGGTGAGGCCACTGCCACTCGCCAACGCGGATCCGTCGAGGACGATGACCGGGAGCGCCCACGGGTCGGCGGTTCCGTAGCCCGGTGCGGTGTAGCCGTCGATCACGATCTCGTTTCCGAGGGGTGGATAGGGGGTTTGAGGGGCGAGGACGACCTGGCCGTTCGCATCCGGAGTCAAAGAGGTGGACGAGAACGCGATCGTGTCGCCGTTGCTCGCCTCTTCGAGGGCCGCGCGGAACGTGCACTCGGGAAACGGGAAGGGGCCGATGAACACCACGCCACCCGTGTTGCAAGTGCCGTCGACGGGGTTGGTATCCCCACTGTCGCCTGCCGAGTTCACGGTGAGGGTGACGCCGGCCACGGGAGCGCCGAGCGCGAAGACCAGGACGAGGGCGACGCCTGCGATTCGCATGGGGACCTCGCGATAGCGGGTCCACGGGCACCCGCGGTTGGATCCAGATCGGTGACGATCCAGGTGCGTCGAGCATACGCCCGTCGGCGTTACGGGTGTCGCTCCTGCGGGACGCTCAGGTACTCGGCGAGAGCCTCGGTGACCCGCCCGGTTTCTCGCTGCCAGGCGAGGCGCGCGAGCATGCGGGCCAGCGTTCCATCGACGCGCCCTTCCGCGCGGTAGCGGACGCGCGTCCGACTCTCGTCGAGGGCTTCGACTCGCCACTCGCTGCGGAAGTCCTCGAGCCGCACGACCTCGGGGGGCGCCTCGGGGGCGGCTCCGGGGAGGCCAAGGGCCTCGAGCACGAAGAGCCCCGGGGCGTTCCGCCAGCGATAGCGCGCGACGTAGTCACGGTCGCTCGCCGGCCAGGGGAACTCCTGGCGGCCGTAGACGCGGGCCTCCGCCTCGGCGCGGGAGAGCACGCGCCACTCGACGACGGTGGGAAACCAAGCACCGAACCTCTCGAGATCCAGCAGGGCCGCCCGGACTCCTTCGAGTGGCTGCTCCAGCACGGTTTGCGCCTCGGCGTGCAGCCAGTCGGTTTCGCTCTCGCCACCCGCCGGGCGGGCCACGAACGCGACCACCACCGCGAGGGACACGCCCAACCCGACCCAGGAACGGGCCCATCCGGACCCGAAAGAACGCCGCTCGCGAAACCGACGGTCGTCCACCGTCATCCGAGGTCGCGTGATCTCCAAGCTTCGCTCCGCCTATGCCTGGGTTCTGCTCTCGGTCCTGATGCTCGCGCTGTTCCCAGCGGCGCGCTGCTACGCGGCCTGGAACCGCCACCGCGATCCTCGGGGTGACGGGCTGCGACGCTTCTGTGCCCGCTGGATCGCGCTCTACGGTCACTGGACGCCGCTCTATCGCTTCGAGGTCGAAGGCCGCGAGCATCTCCCGTCGCAGGGGCCCTTCGTGTTGGTGGCCAACCACGAGTCCGGGCTGGACGTTCTGTGCCTACAGATGCTCGGGACCACGGCGCGTTTCCTCGCCGAGCACTGGCTCTTCGACATCCCGCTCTCGGGCCCCCTGTTTCGCCGCGCCGGACACATCCCGGTCGAGGTCGGGAACCGCGAGAGCGGTCGTGCCGCGCTCGAAACGGCCGCCGATGCATTGGTGGAGGGAACCCCGGTGGCGGTCTTCCCAGAAGGCCAGCTTCGCCCGGATGGGCTCTCCGATTTCAAGCCGGGTGCCTTCGTGTTGGCGCAGCGTGCCGGCGTTCCCCTGGTCCCGGTGCGGATCGTGGGCGCGGGCGACGCCTGGCGTCCCGGCACCCTGGTCGTTCGGGGGAAGCACGTGATCCGCATCCGGGTGCTCGAGCCCGTCGCGCCGGAAGCCCTGGGCGACGATCCGAAGCCGCTCTCCGATCGGGTGCACGAGCGCCTGCGGCGCGCCGAGTTCGACGCGGAGGCGTGAAGTCGGTCAGGCGGGCGGGTCGACCCAGCGTCCGTGGGAGCGAATCAGCTCGACCAGCCGATCCGTCGCCTCTTCGGTCGGAACGTGGCGCTCGATGCAGTCGTGCCCGACGAAGAGGTTGACCGTTCCGGGGCCGGACCCGACGTAGCCGAAGTCGGCGTCGGCCATTTCTCCGGGGCCGTTCACGATGCAGCCCATGACGGCGATCTTGACGCCCTTCAGGTGGCCGGTGCGCGCCTTGATGCGCGCGGTGGTCTCTTCGAGATCGAAGAGGGTGCGGCCGCACGACGGGCAGGAGATGAACTCGGTGCGCGTTGTGCGGCGCCGAGCTCCCTGAAGGATGCGGTAGGCGAGGTCCGTGGCGCGACCGGGGTCGTCGAAGCCGCGCAGCACGATCGCATCGCCGATCCCGTCGCAGAGGGGCGCGCCGAGCTCGACCGCTGCGTCGAGGAGATCCGATGCAAGATCCGCGTCGGCGCGGCGCTGGTGGCGCAACACGATCGGCACGTCGGCGGCGCCGCGCGCCCGCAGCTGCGCCGCCACCGCGCGCACGCCGTGCACCTTGCGCTCGCAGTCCACCGAGATGGCGATGTCGTCGAGCCCGGCGCGTGCGCTCGCTTCCAGGGCCCGGTCGAGCAGCGGCGGAATCTCGCGCAAGGGGCCCCGCAGCTCCCACTCCACCGGCAGGTTGCGCCCGGCCGCGGCGTTCGCGACGGCGTCGAGTTCGTCGTCCTCGATCAGGCTGCCGGCCGCGACGACCAGCCGCGACGCGAAACCGACGCTCTCCTGGGCGGCGCGCGCCTCGGCGCGGATCGCCAGCGGGAGGTCGCGCCCCACGCGGCCCAGGGCAGCGTGGAGTGACGCCAGTCGCTCGCCGTCGGGAGAGTCGTGGACCTCGACGCAGAGGCCTTCGCAGGCGACGTCGGGCTGGGCCGCCAGAGAGCGGGCGAGCGCTGCAACCGCTTGCTCCGGGTCGGCCGGCACGGCTCCGAGCGAGAGCTCGACGCGCACCGGATTCGAGCCGCCCAGGTGCCCGAGCGAACGCGTGCTGCGTTGGCGGTGGCGGTAGGGGTCGTCGACGAAGGGCGCGCCGGGATCGGCCGGCGGTGCCTCGGGTCGCGCCCAGGCGGCTTCGGCGCGGCGCGCGAGCGCCCGTGCGACCGGGATCTCCTTCAGCGGGTCTTCGGTGAGCGACACGCGGATGGTGTCGCCCAGTCCGTCTTCGAGCAGCGCGCCGATGCCGATCGCGCTCTTGATGCGACCGTCTTCGGCGTCGCCGGCCTCGGTGACGCCGACGTGGAAGGGGTAGCCAGCTGCGTTCGGAGCGCGCTCGGCGAGTCGAGCCGCGAGGAGCCTGTAGGCCTGGATCGCGACCTGGGCGTTGCTCGCCTTCATGCTGAAGATCACGTCGTGGTAGGACTCGTCTTCGCAGACGTCGAGGAACTCGAGGGCGCTCTCCACCATGCCCGCGGGCGTGTCGCCGAAGCGGTTCAGGATGCGATCCGCCAGCGAGCCGTGGTTCGTGCCGATGCGCATCGCGCGCCCGAGTTCCTTCATGCGCCGCACGAGCGGGCGGAAACGCTCGGCGGCGCGTTCGACTTCCTCGGCGTACTGGGCGTCGGTGTAGTCGCGGACTTCGAACTTCTTCTTGTCGGCGTAGTTGCCCGGGTTCACCCGGACCTTCTCGACGTGCTCGGCGGCGATCATCGCGGCGCCGGGCGTGTAGTGGATGTCGGCCACGAGAGGGACGTGTACGCCGCGCCGACGCAGCTCAGCGGCAATCTCGGCGAGGTTCTCGGCTTCCTTCTTCGAGGGCGCGGTGATCCGCACGATCTCGCAGCCGACTCCCGCGAGGCGCTCGGCCTGGTCGACGGTGCCCTGGGTGTCGAGGCTGTCCGTCGTCGTCATGGACTGCACGCGGATCGGTTCGTCGCCTCCGATCCCGATGTCGCCGACGCGGACGACGCGGGTGGCCCGTCGGCGCGGGGCGTAGACGTTCTCGACGTAGGGCCGGCTCACCCCGCGCTCGCCGAGATCAGCGCGTCGAGCTTCGCCAGGGCGGCGTCGACCTGATCGGGTTGGTTGCCGCCGGCCTGGGCGAAATCCGGGCGGCCTCCGCCCTTGCCCCCGACGACTCCCGCAATCTCGCGCACCAGGTCGCCCGCCTTGAAACGGTCGACGAGGTCCGAGGTCACGCCGAGCGCGAGACTCACCTTGTCGCCGTCGACGGCCACCAGCAACACGACGCCGCTGCCGATCTTGCCGCGCAGGTCGTCGATCATGCCGCGGAGCTCCTTGCCGGACGCTCCCTCGACACGCTCGCGGAGCACCTTCACCCCGCCGATCTCCTGGATCTGGGACGACAGGTCGGCCGACGCGGCACCGCGCTGGGCCGCTCGGAGCTTCTCGATCTCCTGCTCGGCCGCGCGCCGCTCTTCGAGCAGCTTCTCGACCCGGGCCGGCAGCTCACCCGCCGGGGTCTTCAAGAGCTCGGAGAGCTGGCCCAGGGTGCGTTCCTGGGATCGCAGGTGGGCGAGGGCGCCCTGTCCGGTGAGGGCTTCGATGCGGCGCACGCCGGCGGCGATCCCCGACTCGGCCACGATCTTCAAGAGGCCGATGTCGCCGGTGGCGCGCGCGTGGGTGCCGCCGCAGAGCTCGGTCGAGAAGTCGCCGAAGCGGATCACACGCACCTCGTCGCCATACTTCTCTTCGAAGATCGCGATGGCGCCGGCCTCGATCGCATCGGGGTAGGACATCTCCCGCACCTCGGCGGGTGCGTTCGTCTCGATCCACTCGTTCGCGAGATCCTCGATGCGCGCCAGCTCGGCTTCGCTCACGGGCGCATCGTGGGTGAAGTCGAAGCGCAGCCGGTCGGGCGAGACGAGCGATCCCTTCTGCATCGCCTCGGGCCCGATCACCGCGCGCAGCGCGGCGTGAAGCAGGTGGGTGCCCGAGTGGTTGCGCACGGTGGCGGCGCGCGCCTCGGCATCGACCTGCAGGTCCGCCGTTTCGTCGACCCGGATGCTCCCACGCGTCACGCGGCCCCGGTGCACCACGAGCTCGCCGGAGGGCCGCTGGGTATCCGATATCTCGACGACGCCGTCGTCGGTTTGCAGCAAGCCGCGATCGCCGACCTGGCCACCGCTCTCGGCATAGAAGGGCGTTTCCTCGACGACGACCTCGACGCTCTGGCCCTCGTCGGCCGACTCGGCGGCCGCGCCGTCGACGAGCAGGGCGCGGATCGGCGAGCGCAGCTCGAGATGGTCGTAGCCGACGAAGGTCGTGCGGTGATCCGACGCGAGTGCACCGTAGACGGCGCTGGTGCCGGCGTCGCCGCTGCCCTTCCAGGCAGCCCGGGCACGTTCGCGCTGTTCGCCCATCGCCGTGTCGAACCCGGCTTGATCGAGGCCGAGACCGCGACCGCGCAGGATGTCTTCGGTGAGGTCGACCGGGAAGCCGTAGGTGTCGTAGAGCTTGAACACGACGTCACCGGGCAGCGTCTTCGCTCCGCTCTCGTCGAGCTTCGCGATCTCGTCTTCGAGGAGCCCCAGCCCGTGAGTGAGGGTCTCGAGGAAGCGCTCTTCCTCGCGCTTGATGCGGACCGTGATGTAGGCCCGGCGCTCGGACAGCTCCGGGTAGGCCGGCGCCATGTCGTCGATCACCGCATCGGCCACCCGGTGGAGGAAGGGCTCTTCCTTGCCGAGCAGGACGCCGTGGCGCGCCGCGCGTCGCAGGATCCGGCGCAAGACGTAGCCGCGCCCCTCGTTCGAGGGGAGCACGCCGTCGCCGATCAGGAAGGTCAGCGCGCGGGCGTGGTCGGCCACCACGTTGAGCGAGACGTCCTTCTCCGGGTCCTCGCCGCGGGTGACGCCCGTCTCTTCCTGGGCACGCGCGAGGATGCCGGTGAAGAGGTCCGTGCCGTAGTTCGAGGGAACCCCCTGGATCACCGCCGCCAGTCGTTCGAGGCCGGCGCCCGTGTCGATCGACGGACGGGGCAGCGGAGTCATCGTGCCCGCCGCGTCGCGGTCGAACTGCATGAAGACGAGATTCCAGATCTCGAGGAAGCGTCCCGTTTCGCTCGACGGGTCGTCCTGGTCGTAGGGCTCGTCGGGGCGGAAGTCGAAGTGGATCTCCGAGCAGGGCCCACACGGCCCGGTGTCGCCCATCGACCAGAAGTTCTCGTCTTCGTCGAGGCGGTAGATCTTCTCTTCGGGGACGCCGATCTCGTCGCGCCAGATCGCGAACGCCTCGTCGTCCTCGCGGAACACCGAGACGACGAGGTTCTCCGCCGCGATTCCGTACCCCTGCGTCAGCAGCTCCCAGGCGTGGGCGCAGGCCTCGCTCTTGAAGTAGTCGCCGAAGGAGAAGTTCCCCAGCATCTCGAAGAAGGTGTGGTGCCGGGGGGTGCGGCCCACGTTTTCGAGGTCGTTGTGCTTTCCCGAGACGCGCATGCATTTCTGGGAGGTGGTCGCGGTCTTGTAGTCGCGGGCCTCCTCGCCAAGGAAGGTCTGCTTGAACTGGACCATCCCCGCGTTCACGAAGAGAAGGGTGGGATCGCCTTCCGGAACGAGGGCGGAGCTGGCCACGCGGCGGTGCCCACGGCTCTCGAAGAACCGCAGGAACTCCTCGCGAATTTCCGCTGCACCCAACGACATGTCGCCTCCAGCCAGCCAAAAAGCATAGCGGAGTCGCGGGAGTCGCCCCTTGGGGAGGGCGCCGGGCGCGGGCTTCGGAGCGCCTCCTGTCCCACGGCTACTCGGCGTGAACCAGGTCATAGGGGAGGGCGCGGCCCCGGGCGATGTTGCCGGGGTCGCGCGGCGCTCCCGCCGCGCCCGCTCGCAGGAAGCCCCGATGCTCTTCGAGATCCATCTCCAGTCGATGTCCTTCATTGCCCGCGCTTCGCGCTCGAATCCAGATCGCACTGCCCGCCGCGGTCTCGCGCTGGCGGCCGCTCTGTTGGTTGGTGCAACACTGACGGGCTGGGCCGCGCCGGCGCGTGGGGCCGGCTGCGAGGACGACACCGAGATGCTGCGGTTGGTGAGCGGGCTCCGCGCCCGGGGGACCTCGGCCTCCGACGCCCTCTCGGATCTCGTCTACGCACGCACGCCGCTCGCCGACGCCCGGCGCCTGTTGTCCGAAGCGGGGTATTCGCCCAGCGAGCGCGGTCAGGCCCTCTCCGATGCGCTGGGCCTCGAGGCCGCGGCATTCGAACTGGCGGGCGCGGGGTTCTCCCCGAACGAGGTCTATTTCGAGATCAGTGCCTGGTCCGCTTCCACAGCCGAAGCCGCGGCTGCCGCGGCTGCTGCGCTGGGAACCGACGAGGCAGAGGCGATCGCCGACGCGATGCTCGATGACGCGGCCGCCGAAGAAGACGTGGCGCTCTTCTTGATAGGAGAAGGCTGGTCGATCGGTGCGA
>JBCCEW010000041.1 GCA_039030075.1 Myxococcota bacterium
CGGAGCACGGCGTCCTGTTCGGGGCGGTACGTCCACCGTTGGAGGAGCGGCGCATCGTAGGTGCGCGACCACCGATCGAAAAAGCGCCAGTCCGGCCTGCGTGAACGCTCCATCCTTCCCAGGGTAGGACAGCGCGCGCCGTCACCGAAACCGGATTTCCTCGACTTCGAGGCCGCACCCGCTGGATTCGGGGACGTATCCTGGCGCTCCAACCAGGAGGATTCCATGCATCTCCGAGTCCGTCTTCTCGTGTTCGCGTGCGTCGTGGCAGCACCCAGCGTCGCGTCGGCGCTGCAGTGTCCGGCCGGGTTCCTGGAGGTGGTGAATCAGGGGGTGCGGCTCGGGTGCGTACAGAACACAGAGGAGAACCCTGCCCGGACACAGACCTGGGAGTTCGCAACGTACACGTGCGCCAACAACCACGGCGGTAGACTTCCGACGTTCCAGGAGTTCCTGATCTTCCGCAGCACGCTGCAGGTGGGCCAACAGAACAACGATCCCGAGTTTCTGGCGGACGTGGTCGGCTCCAACCAGGTACTGGCGGCTCACAACCTGGTGACGGCACAGGCCCTCGATTTCACCGACACCGCCCCCTATCGCTGCTTCATCCCCGGCCAGGGCCTCCTCCTCACGAGCACTGTCCCACTGCTCGGCCTGGGCGGAGGCGGGGCTGTGGTCGGCGCGATCCTGGCATTCGCCATGATGCGCTTCCGCAAGAATTCACGCGTCGGCCGTGAAGCCCTCGCACTCGGCGCGTTCTCGCGGTAGGCGGGTGGAAGCGACTCGCGAAGTGAGCATGGACGAGTACAACTGCGAATCCTGCTACGACACCGGCGTCGTGAGTGGGATGGAGCGAACCTACGAATGCAGCTGCGTCGCTGCCGAGCGCCTTCGCCGAGGGCTGAACCCAGCCACGGGCGAACCTCAATCCACGCCGGGTGATGACAGCGATCTCGGCCGGGTCACCCTGGTGGTAGGTGCCGTCGTGTTCTCGTCGACGATTCTGTACTGGTCCTGCGCATGAACGAGGACGACCAGGAGCGACGAGGACATCGGCTCGGGCTGATCGCGGGCCTGGCGCTCGTGCTCGCTGTCCCGCTGGGACTGGTGCTTCTCGGGGTGGAGTGGCCCTACTGGCTGCTCGGCTCGTTCGTGGCTGTCGCGCTGGTGGGCGTATCCACGCTGATCGATTCGGACTGACTCGCCGGCGCTCCATCATGGTGCGTCGGCGAGGGAACACGGGTTTCGCGGCGTCGTCCGTCGCGTAAGCCGTTGGAATGCTGGTGACCCGGGCGCGATTCGAACGCGCGACCCCCAGCTTCGGAGGCTGGTGCTCTATCCAGCTGAGCTACCGGGCCACTGGTGGGACGTACTGGATTCGAACCAGTGACCTCTGCGGTGTGAACACAGCGCTCTAACCAACTGAGCTAACGTCCCAGGCCCGAGACGATTAGCGGAGCCGCCCCGAAAATGCGAGCACCGGCGGGGCCTTCGGGACCCTCCTCGCCGCTCCGCCCGTCCGCTCTGACCCTACCGGAAGGCCGCTCGGGCCGGGGCGCTCTAGCGGTGCGCCGAATACCCCAGCGCCGCCCCGATGAACGCCACGAAGAGCGGGTGGGGCTTGAAGGGCGTCGACGCGAACTCGGGGTGGAACTGGCAACCCAGGAACCACGGGTGGTCCTCGACCTCCACGATCTCGACCAGGCGTCCGTCGGGGGAGGTGCCCGAGAGCACCAGCCCCGCCTCGGTCAGCTGTTCGCGGAAGTCGCCGTTGAACTCGTAGCGGTGTCGGTGGCGCTCGGAGACCTCGTCGGCCCCGTAGGCCTGGTGGGCCTTGGTGCCCGGCCGCAGGGTGCAGGGCCAGGCGCCGAGCCGCATGGTGGCGCCCTTCTCTTCCAGGCCCCGCTGCTCGGGCATCAGGTCGATCACCGGGTAGGCGGTGGTCTCGTTGATCTCGCGCGAATTCGCGCCGTCGAGGCCGGCCACGTGGCGGGCGTACTCGATCACCGCCATCTGCATGCCGTAGCAGATGCCGAAGTACGGGATCCGCTGCTCGCGGGCACAGCGCACCGCCACCACCTTGCCCTCGGCACCGCGGCTGCCGAAACCGTGGGGGACCAGGATGCCGTCCATGTGGGAGAGCACTGCGGGATCGTCGAGCTTCTCCGAGTCGAAGTACTCGATGACGACCCGCGCCCGGTGGGCGAAGCCGGCGTGGTAGAGCGCCTCGTTCAGGCTCTTGTAGGACTCGGTGAGGTCGACGTACTTCCCCACCATCGCGATCCGCACTTCGGCCTGGGGATTCTTCGCGCGCTCGACGAGTCCCTCCCAGTTCGAGAGGTCAGGCTGACCGGTCCAGATGCCGAGCAGCGACGCGACCTTCTCGTCGAGCCCTTCCCGGTGCAGGATCAGCGGTAGCTCGTAGATCGTGTCGACGTCCTTCGCGGTCACCACCGCGTCTTCGTCGACGTTGCAGAAGAGCGCGATCTTGCCCTTCACGGCCTTCGGCAGGAAGCGGTCGGTGCGGCAGAGGATCACGTCGGGCGCGATACCCACCGTGCGCAGTTCCTTCACCGAATGCTGCACCGGCTTGGTCTTGAGCTCACCCGCCGTCGCCACGTAGGGCACCAGCGCGGTGTGGATGTAACAGGTGTTCTCGCGACCCACGTCGCTGCGCACCTGACGGATCGCCTCGAGGAAGGGCAGCGACTCGATGTCGCCCACCGTGCCGCCGACTTCGCAGATCAGCACGTCGACGTCTTCGGCCGCGGCGTGGATCGCCACCTTGATCTCGTCGGTGACGTGCGGGATCACCTGGACCGTGCCGCCGAGGTAGTCACCGCGGCGCTCCTTCGAGAGCACCGAATCGTAGATGCGCCCGGCGGTCATGTTGTTGGCGCGGCCCATGCGCGCATGGCTGAAGCGCTCGTAGTGCCCCAGGTCGAGGTCGGTCTCGGCACCGTCGTCGGTGACGTACACCTCGCCGTGCTGGAACGGGTTCATCGTCCCCGGGTCGACGTTCAGGTACGGGTCGAGCTTGAGGAAGGTCACCTTCAAGCCGCGCGCTTCGAGCAGGCCTCCCAGCGCCGCCGAGGAAAGGCCCTTCCCCAGCGACGAGAGCACGCCTCCCGTCACGAAAATGAACTTCGTCGGTCGCTTCCTGGTCATCCCATCACCCCCCAGCGCCGGGTCACTGTGTTCCCGGGCTGCCCCCTCATCGTACGTGGACGCCGTCGCGCCCCTGTTCCGCGTCGTTCACTCGAATCTCGTGGATCGGCACGAAGGGCTGCGGCAGCTCGTCGGCCTCGAAGAACCCCAGCTCCAGGGTTTCCTGCGGCGTCTCGAGCTCGCCCTGGCTGCCGGCCACGGCTTCGAAGCACAAATTGATCGCTTGCACGCGTCGGCGGTCGGCGTACTCGATCACCTGGGTGCGCGGGTCGGAGTAGACGCCGACCAGGCGGCCCACTTCGATCTCGTACCCGGTCTCTTCGCGCACCTCACGCTCGGTCGCGATCGCCACCGACTCACCCGGCTCGACGTATCCGCCCGGCAGGCCCCAATGCGCATTGTCGCTGCGCTTCATGAGCAAGATCCGGTTCGGGTGGCCCCGCTCGCGCACGACGGCAGAGACACTGAGACGCACTTCCATCGGATCGGTGGCGTAGTACGTCGTCGTCATGGCGCACTCCAGCGCGACGTCCGAGTCGATCCAGCCTTTGGCCCGGGAAGAACGCCACCGAGAGACACGTACCGGGCGCGGTCCACGAAGAAGTGAGCCGCGAGGGCGAGCGGGATTACCCGCGCGCCGAAGCACGGATCAGGGGGTTTGGGCTGGATTGGGACACCCTCGAACGCGTGGGTTTAGGGAGATATATCGTGACGGTCGGGGAGCGTCAATTCGGCCCGAACTTCGTACGCACCGACGGTGTTGCGCACCGGATTCCGACGCCCAGGCGTGACGGAAGATGCTCGTTGCCGCCTCGCTGCCGGCGTGAAACGGGGACCCGGGAGGGCGGAAATGGCGTTCGGATCTGCCCCCCACGCCGGCCCGCACGGTAGAGTGCGACGCCTCTCTCCTCCTTTCCACGCATCGGAGCTCCCATGAAGCTCGGGATCCACCTGCCCTGGGCCAACCCCCAGGTGAACCTCGACGTCGCGAAGGTCCAGCGCGCCGAGGCGCTCGGCTACGACTCGGTCTGGACCGCCGAGATCTACGGCCAGGACGCCATCACTCCCCTCGCCTACCTGGCGGCGCGCACCGAGCGCATCCGCCTCGGCACCGCCGTCATTCAGGCCGCGGCCCGCACGCCCGCCGCCACCGCCCTGGCGATGGCGACCCTGGACCAGCTCGCCGGCGGCGACCGGGCCATCCTGGGCATCGGCCTCTCGGGTCCGCAGATCGTCGAGGGCTGGTACGGCCAGCCCTGGGGCAAGCCGAACCCGCGCCTGCGCGACTACGTGACGATCATGCGGAAGGTCCTGCGGCGCGAACGGCCGGTCGAACACGACGGGCCGGAGCTGGCCCTGCCCTACCGTGGCCCCGGCAGCTCGGGGCTCGGCAAACCCTTGAAGTCGGTTCTTCACACCAACCCCAACCTCCCGATCTTCCTCGGGACCGGGACGCCCGCCAACATCCGCCTCACCGCCGAACTCGCCGATGGCTGGATCCCGATGGGATACAACCCCGACACCGCCGCGATCTACCGCCCCTGGCTCGAGGAGGGCTTCGAGAAGGCCGGCGACGGCAAGAGCATGGATTCCTTCTTCATCCAGGCCGGCTGCCAGGTGGTGGTGACCGACGACGTACGCTCGGCCCTCGACGCGCTGAAGCCCTTCCACGGCTTCTACGTGGGCGGCATGGGGGCCCAGTCGAAGAACTTCCACAAGGAGATGATGATCCGGCGCGGCTTCGCGGAAGCCGCCGAGCGGATCCAGGAGCTGTTCCTCGCCGGCAACCGCGCCGAGGCCTTCGCCGCCGTGCCCGACGAGTACGTCGACCAGGGCGCGCTGATCGGGCCCGAGGCCCGGATCCGCGAGCGCTTCCGAGCCTGGCAGGAGCTGGGCGTGGACGGCTTGACCGTCCACACCGAGCAGGACGAGGCCATGGAGCTGGTGGCGCGACTCGCGCGCGAGAGCTGAGCCCCGGGCCCCTGTGACCGGAGCCAGACCTACTGGGCCGGTGCTTCCGCCTCGCCCGCCGCCGGCTTCTTCGCGACACCCAGCGCTTCGAGCTCATCCGCGATCGCGGCGCCGTGCCCGCCGGGCGAGACGTCCTTGTCGATCTTGCGGATGATGCCCTCGGCATCGATGTAGAAGGTCCAGCGCTTCGCGTAGAGCCCGGCGAAGCCGAGTACGCCGTAGGCGTCGGCGGCGACCTTCGTCGGGTCCGAGAGCAGCGGGAAGTTGGCGTCGAGCGACTCGGCGAACTCGGCGTTCTTCTCGGGCTCGTCGAGGCTGACCATGTAGTAGACGGCTTCGTAGGACTGGAGGGTCTCGGCGCTGTCACGCAGCGACTTCAGCTCCTCCGTTCAGCCAGGCGTGAAGGCCTTGGGGAACCAGGCGAGCACCACGGCCCGCTTGCCCTTGTGCTCGGCAAGGGAGTGGGTGGCGCCATCCGAGCCAGGCAGAGTGAAGTCCGGCGCGGGATCGCCCACTTCGAGGGCGAGGGCCGCCGGCCCCAGCACGAGACCCAAGGCGAGCACCAGCGCGAGCTGGCGCCACGAACCGACGAAGCTTCGTACACGCATGCGGAAACCCTAACCCGTGGTCCCCGGATGCGCTGCCCGGCAAACGCCGGCCCTGCTCGTCGCGCCGGGGCCGAAGCGGTAGCTTCGTCGCTCGCCTCGCCCCCACCGTTCTGCGAGCACCGGCACCTCCGCCACCCCGATGAGCGCGATGTCCCCGCCCACCGCAGCGCCCGCTGAACCGCAGACCCGCCCGAGGCCGGAAGGGCCCGTGCGCTGGGTCTTGCTCGGGGTGCTCGCCCTGCTGGCCCTCTACGTCGCGGCGGGCCGGGCAGCGGCGCCCTTCCACGGCGACGAGTCGACCTTCCTGTGGATGAGTCGCGACTACGACACGCTGGTCCACGGCAGCCCGGTGCAGTCCCTGCCCTTTTCCGAGGCGCCCGCAGACGACTACGCCCAGTGGCTACGGGTGCTGAACGGATCACTGCACCCGCTATCGATCGGGCTCGCGCGCGAGACGGCGAGCGGCGAGGCCGCCGAGCGCAACGCTCCCTGGATCTGGGAGATGCCCGCGGGACGCGAGACCGCCCAGTGGCGCTTCAACCTCCAGACCCAGCGGCTGCCGAACTCCGCCGCCCTCGCCCACGCGCGCTGGCCGGCGACGTTGGCGACCCTCGCCGCCATCTTCGCCTGCGGGTTCATCGGGCGCCGTTTCTACGGCGGCAGCGCCGCGGGAATCGCGGCCACCCTCGTGCTCGCCACGACCCCGGCGGTGCTGCTCAACGGGCGCCGCGCACTGCAGGAAGGCGGGCTCCTGCTGTTCTCGTTTGCGCTGCTGGGCGCGGGCCTCTGGGTCGTCACGCGGGCGTGCGCGTCGAATCGCGCGACGCCTCCGTTGCCTGCGCTGCTCGGGCTGGGCGCCCTGGCCGGTCTCGCGGTGGCGATGAAGCACTCGCTCGCCCTGGGCGTCGGCGTCGTATGGATCTGGGGGCTCGTGGCCGGTGCGGTCTCGCGCCCGGCGGCGTCCGAGCGCGCCGGTCTCCCGAGCGCGATCGCAGCCTGGGTCGGCGCCGGCTTCGTGGCGCTCGGCGTCTTCGGCTTCGTCGTACCCGTCTGGTGGTCGCCGGCACGTCATGCGCTGTTCGCGGGCCTGGCCCTCGCCGCCTTCGGCGCGGCGCTCCTCGGCCGCGCGCCCCGCAGTCGCGCCGTCGCGATGATCGGCCTGGGCGCCGTGTTGGTGGCCGGGACGAGCCTCGTGCAGCCGGCGGTTTGGTCGAACACGGCCCGCGTCCCCGCGACCCTGGCAGAGCTGCGAACGCGCCTGCTCGACCGCCAGGCCACCCGCTACGAGAACCACGCCCAACCCGGATCGCGCATCGCGGCCGTCGTGCGGGAGAGCCTGGGAACGCCCGCCCAGTACTACGAGGACCCGGCCTGGGTGCACGCTCAGCCGGTGCTCGGCCAGATCGAACGCTACGAGCGACTGCGGCTCGGTGGACGTGGCGGCAGCGTCGTGGCGCGCAGCGGCGTCGCGCTGCTGTGTGTCGCTGGGCTCGTCGCCGCCTGGACTCGGCGGCGCGATCCCGCCCAGTGGCTGCTGCTCGCGTGGTGGCTCGCTCCCGCGCTCGCACTCCTTGCGAATGCGTTGCCCTGGCAGCGCTACTACCTGGTGCTGCAGCCGGCGGTCGCCTTGCTCGCAGGTCAAGGTGCCGGGTGGCTCCTTGTGCGCTTGCGCGAGCGCAACGATGCGGGGAACGACGCGGCGGAGCCCGCGTCTGCCAACGCCTAGAGCGCGCCGGAAGGTTCCAGGTCGATCTGGCGCACCTTCAGCCCCGCCTCGCGCAGCAGGTCGAGCGATACGTCGCCGAGCGGGTACGCCGCGTTGTAGACGACCTCGGTGAGCCCCGCGTTGATGATCATCTTGGTGCAGGAGAGGCACGGGCTGAATGTGGTGTAGATCGTGCCGCCCTTGATCAGCACGCCGTGGTACGCGGCCTGGATGATCGCGTTCTCCTCGCCGTGGGAGCAGAGGCACTCGTCGAGACGGGTGCCCCCTTCGGCGAAGGAATTGCACCGGGGGCAGCCGCCCTCGTTGCAGTTGCGCACGCCGCGCGGGGTGCCGTTGTAGCCCGTCGAGATGATCCGACGATCGCGTGTGATGACTGCCGCGACCTTCCGCTTCACGCAGTTGCTGCGCGACGCCACGACGCGCGCGATCGACATGAAGTACTCGTCCCAGCTCGGTCGCTCAAAAAAAAAGGAGCGCTCCAACACGGCCTGGACGGCGTCGTGGAGTGCGTCGAGGCTGCCGTCGTTGTGCACCGTGTGATCGGCGAGCTCCTGCACCGCGAGCAGCTGCTGGGAGGCCGGGTCATCGCTCTTCAGCTCGCGGCCTTCCAGGCGGCGCAGCTCGTCGAGGGTGTCGGGATCGCCCGAGCGCCCCCGCGCGCGGATCCGGTCGAGCCGCACCTGCTCGTCGGCGTCGACCCAGAGCAGCTGGAACTGGGGCGTGCGCGAGCGCAGCACCTCGACCTCGGCCGGATTGCGGATCGAGTCGACCACGTAGTTGCGATCCGGGAGCAGCTGCTTCGCGAGCAAGGTCGCGAGGCCGCCGGGGCCGTGGGCCTGCCGGATCGCGTTGCCCGCCGCGATCATCCGCTCGCGGGTCTCTTCGACCCCCTCGGTCTTCAGTTGCTCGCGAATCACGTCCGAGAGCGAGAGCGGGTAGAAGCTGCGGGACTCGAGGAAGGCGAGCACCTCGCCCTTCCCGGCTCCATTGCGTCCCGACAACCCGATGATCATGTCGCCCCCCGCTCGGAGACGCATGGTAGCCCAAGGCCTCTGCCCGGGAGCCCGCCGGGCGGCGCGCCTCCCTTCTCGACGGGGCGAGACCGGGTGCGCCGATGCCCTCGGACGGGCTGGCGAGGGACGCCTATGCTCGCCCGCATGCAGCGCGCTTGGCTCTTTCCCAACCCGTGGCGGCGGGTCGCCGCAGCGGGCGGCGCGCTCGTTGCGTTGGGCATCACCGCGCCCGACCCAGCTTCCACCGAAACCCACGCATCGGGGCCGATCATTCGCATGCCTGGTGAGAAGACCCTCGAAGATCGGCTGCGCTACTACGGACCCGCCGCGCGCCAGCGCTGGCGACCGGTCTTCGAAGCGGTCGGTCTCCGCTACCCGCCGCAGGAGCTGACCCTCGTCGGCCTGAAGGCCGAACGCGCCCTCGAAGTGTATGCCCGGGACGGCGGCGCCTGGCAGTTCCTGCACCGCTTCCCGGTGCTCGCCGCCAGCGGAGAGCTGGGACCCAAGCTGCAGCAGGGAGACCGACAAGTCCCGGAAGGCCTCTACGAGATCGAATCCCTCAACCCGAACAGCAAGTTCCACCTCTCCCTTCGCGTGAACTATCCAAACGAAGCGGACCGGGCCCAGGCCCGGACCGACGGACGCCGGGACCTCGGCGGCGACATCATGATCCATGGCCGCGCCACCTCGACCGGTTGCCTCGCCGTGGGCGACTGGGCGATCGAGAACCTCTTCATCCTGGTCGCCGACACGGGGCCCGAGGCGACGCGGGTGATCCTCTCACCGGTCGACTTCCGGGTCCGCACGCTGCCCCCCGACTTCACGCCCGAGGGTGACTGGGTGACCCGGCGGCACCTGGCCATCGCCGCGGCGCTCCGCACCCTGCCCTTCCCCTACGAGCCGGCGCGCGAAGCGTTCAACCAGGGCGGCGCGAGAGGGTCCGCACCGCGAACGGAGTGAGGGTGTCGATCGCGTCGGCGCCCTGCTCGGGACGCCAGCGGAACTGAGAGATCGTCACCTGGTCGGCCTCGAAGTCGATCAGGGAAAAGCCGTTCTCTTCGATCGGTGGCACCCACTCGTCCACGGTGAGCGTGCCCGAAGGCACCGGGCGCTGTCCGCGCACGCGCGACGGCCACCCTGGCCCCGCGGCGCCCGGCGTCCCCACCAGGACGCTCGTCACCGGGTTGTCGCGCAGGTACAGAGGCCCCGACATCCGGATCTCGCCCATGCCGGTGGCATGCAGGTCACCCGAGAGCCAGAGCGGACGTGTGCCACGCGCGCTGTGAACGGCGAGCAGCCGATCGTGCTGTTCCAGCCAGCCCGGCGCCCAGAAGGGCTTGTGTCCGTGGGTCTGCAGACCGCCGACGTCGTCCTTGCCATCGGGATACCACTCACCCCACTTCCCGGCGGTCCATAGGATCGGGGTCGAGGGCAGATGCGCGACGAAGCGGGCATCGCTCACGCGCGTGCGACGGCGGAGCCAGTCCTCCACCTCCGGCGACACGAAGCCGCTCCATTCGTGCCCCGTCAGGGGATCCGCGGCGTTCGTCAGTTCCGCGCGGCAGTCGTAGCAGAGGCCCTCGAAGAGCCGGCCGTAGCGCACCCGACCGAAGCTCGTGAACACCCCATCGGGTCCGTACCCGGGTGGGCCCTCCAGGAACTCGGGGTAGTAGAGCGCCTGGGTGGCCCGCGCGACGCGACGCATGAACGTGTCGGCCGGGAAGGTGCGCAGGTCTTCGTCGGCTTCGTCGTTCTCGGTGTAGTCGTGGTCGTCCTGCAAGAAGAAGACGGGCACCGAGCGAAAGAGCGTCCCGTAGAGCCCGGCCAGCTGAGGACCGAAGGCGGCCTGCAGCACCGCCTCGTTCGGCGTGCCGAGAATCGGTTGGGATCGATCGAAGGAGCCGGCCAGCCACCAGGCCTGGGGCGAGCGCCCCATCGCGAGACCGGGCCGCGACTGGAGATCCCAGTAGACGTGATCGCCGTTCGCGATGGCGGCGTCCGGCGCGAAGGAAAGCGCGCGCGCGAGGAGGCGCTGGCGCAGCGAAGTCTCCAGGAAGATGCGCCCCGCGATCGGGTGGAAGAAGGCGTCGAAGCCGCCGGCGCAGCTGTAGGCCAGCAGTCGGAAGCGCTTCGGCTCGGCGTCGGGGGCGGGAAAGGTGCGCAGGGGCCAGCTGGCACAGAGCGCCTTCCCCACTCCATCCATGAGCTCGAGTTGGACCTCCGTGTCTGGCTCCAACCCATCGAGATCGAAGGAAAAGAAGCGCCCCGCCGAATCCTCGCGCCGGCCGGCCACCGAGCGCCGGCCGGCCCGGAGCTGGACCTCGGCGAGGGGAGTCGCAAACGAGGCCTTCAGACGAATCCGGGTGGGGCCGACCGCCGGGAGCAGATGCTCGACCGGGCCGGCGTCCCAGCCACTCGGATCCACGAAGGGCGGCGCGTCGAAGCAGGCGAGGAGCCCGGCGCCGGTGGCCAGCGAAGCGCCGAGAAAGGCGCGCCGGGTCCAGCCTTCGCCCGGCGCGGCCCGCGTCGGTTCTGCAGCGCGCAGCCGGGTGTCACGCGGAGTGCGGGGTGCCACCGCGACACCCTACCGCGCCGCTGCTCGCATGTGCCCACGCTAGGCTTCGGCCCGCGCCCCGGTCCCCCATGCCCCTTCATCACACCAGCGGTCGTCACGGCTTGGGCTTTGGCCTCGCCCTCACCACGATGGCGCTGTGGGCGGTGCTGCCCCTCGCCCTCGAGGGTGCCCTGCGCTCCCTCGACGTCTTCACTCTGACCTGGGCGCGCTTCGCGGTGTCGAGCGTCGTCCTCGGCGGGGTCCTGCTGCTGCGTCGCGACCTGCCCCGCCTGCGGGTCGGGAGCGCACGCGGTTGGCTGCTGCTCGCCGCCACCGGCTTCCTCGCCCTCAACTACGGCAGCTACGTGCTGGGCCTCGAACGCACCAGCGCGGCCGACGCCCAGGTGCTGATCCAGGCCGGACCGATCCTCCTGAGCCTGGGGGGCGTGTTCGTGTTTCGCGAGCGCTTCACCCGACGCCAGTGGCAGGGCTTCGCAATGCTCTGCCTCGGGCTGCTCGTCTTCATCGCGGCCCGCTACGACCCGGCCGGGGCCGACGCCGAACGGCGCATCGCCGGCAACCTGTGGATCGCCTTCGCCGCCATCACCTGGGCGATCTACGGGCTGGCCCAGAAACAGCTGCTCCGCGACCTCCCTTCGGCCCACGTGCTCTTGTGGGTGTACGTCGGCTGCACCCTCGCTTTCACGTCGTTGGCCGAGCCCAGCCGTATCGGGGACCTGAACGGCCCCGAACTCTGGCTCCTGCTCTTCTGCGCACTGAACACCGTGGTCGGCTACGGCGCCTTCGCCGAGTCGCTCGCGCACTGGGAAGCCTCACGCGTGGGCGCCGTGTTGGCGCTGACACCGCTCGGCACCCTCGCCCTCGCCGCGATCGCCGAGGCCTGGCTGCCCGGCTGGACGCGCCCCCAGGCGCTGGGTCTCTGGAGCTGGCTGGGCGCGGTCGCGGTGGTCGCGGGCTCACTCGTCACCTCGTTGGCCGCGCCACCCCCCGAAACCTAGTCCGCGCCACAGCGTGACCGCGGGGAACAGGTCGTTGACGCCGGCAATACGCGGCCCGTACGCTCGCTGGTGTCCCCGGAACGAGGTCCCCGTGCGCGCGCTGCTTCGACTCCTGTGGCTTCCCCTGCTCTTCGCTTCGGCGGCCCACGCCCAGAGCGACGGCGACCTCTACGACCTGATCGACGTCTTGTTGCCCGCGGGCAACGCCCTCGCGATCGATGGCAACCCGGCCGACTGGTCGGCCTTCCCGGTGTTCGCGGACCTCTCGGCCAGCGATCTCCCTGCCGACCCGGGCCGCGAGATCGTGTCGTCGGCGGTCGCGCCCCTCGACCAGGAGTTGCGGGTGCTCGCCGAGCTCGGCGGGACCCCGCTAGCCGGAGCGGTCTATTCCCTGCTCTTCGAGTTTGCCGACGGCCCCCGTCCCGATCTGCAGATCGTCTTCGACACGACCAGCGGCACCCACGCTTGGATCGCCTTCGACGACCTCGGCGCGTTTGCCGGGAGTGGAGGCATCACCGGGCTCACGATCGCGCTGGGCACGAGCCATGTGGAGTTCGCCGTGCCCTACAGCGCGCTCACTCCGGTCCTGCCGAGTCGCCTGGTCACCGCGCTGGCGTCGGCGATCCACCGCAGCTGGATTCGCGCGCGCGTGATCACCGTCGTCACCGGGCCCTCGGACGTCGCCGACTTCGGACCGTCGATGGGCTCGTTCCGGCTCCTGCCGACACCCTATCCCCTCGATCCGCCCCACCCGGCCGGGCTGCCCAACGCCGGCGCCACTCCCTACCAGATGCCGCTGCCACTCCAGGGCGAGTGGCTGCTCGGCCAGGGGCCGGGCGGCAGCTTCACCCACTCGACGTCCTGGGCCTACGACTGGACCCAGCTCACTCCCGAGACCTTCACCTCGGACCCGCCGCTGAGCCCGGACAACAGCGACTACCCGGCCTTCGGCCAGCCGCTCTTCGCCGGCGTCGCGGGCACCGTCTCGTCGGTGGTCGACGGCAACCCGGACAACATTCCGCCCAACACCGCGAACAACAACAACGAGGTGCGCATCGATGCGGGCGGTGGCTTCAACGTCCAGATGTTCCACCAGCAGCAGGGCAGCATCGTCGTCAGCGCGGGCGCACCCGTCGGCCCGAACACCCAGGTCGGAAACGTCGGCAACTCGGGCTTCTCGACCGAGACCCACCTGCACCTGCAGGTCGTGAACGCGGGCACGCGGCCACTCGCCCACCCGGATGTGTTCGTGCGGCTGAATCAGGGCGCGAACGACCCCTGGCAGCGACGCCTGGCGCTCTGGGAACCGCGCGCGGGCTTCATCGCCGAAAACGCCCCGCCGCTCCTGCCCGTGCCCGGGCTGGGTGCGATCGCCGCGGGCCTCACCACCCTCGCCTTGCTGGCGACGGCAACGCGGCGCGCCCGCTAGTTCCTCAGGCCTTCGCTCCGCCGGGTACTTCCACCGTCTCCGTGTCGCGGCCCGAGCGCAGGATCGTGCCGGGCAACGCACCCGTCGCTTCACCGCCGGCCACGATCTGCACGCCGTTCACGAACACGTGTTCGACGCCCACCGCGTCGGCGTAGAGCCGTCCGGCCCCGGCGGGCAGGTCGTAGCGGGTGTAGGTCGGCCCGGTCGCGACCGTGGCCGGGTCGAAGACCGTGACGTCGGCGTGCCAGCCCATTTCGAGACGACCGCGCTCGCGCAGGCCCCAGAGCCGCGCCGGCACGTCGGTGAGCTGGCGGACCGCCTCCTCCAGCTGCACGACGCCGTGCTCGCGCACCCCGTTCCCGAGCACCTGGGTCGAGAGCGCGAAGGTGTCGATCATGTCGAGGTGGGCGCCCGCATCCGACGCGCCGATCACCGCGCGGTCGTCCTGCCAGATGGCGCCGCGGGCCTTCCAGTCCTCGTCGCTGTCGCCGCTGCCCGGCGGCATGAAGGAGGTCTTGAGATCATCGGCGATGGCGAGGTCACAGAGCGCATCGAAGGGCGCCTTCCCCTCCGCCTCGGCGATCTCCCCGATCGTCTTCCCGGCGTACGCCGCGTTCTCGGGAGCGGTGGTTTCGATCACCCGCATGTTCTGCCACTGGGCGAGTCCGCGCAGCAGGCCCGCCGCCTCCGAGTTTGCCCCCTCGTCGAGGTGCTTGCGGTAGGCCGGGTCGCGCAGCTTCTCCTTCCGCTCGGCCAGCGGCAGTCGGAAGAAGGCGTCCCAGTGCGGCAAGGCGTCGAAGACGAAGCCCGAGGTGAGGTTGATCCGCACGCTCATCGCCTGGGGCACGGTGAGCGCCAGCACCTCGGCGCCGCGCTCGCGCGCGTAGTCCGTGGCGGAGAGCTGGGCGTCGACGTAGTCCCCATTGCTGGCGCTCGGCGCGAGCACGTTCCAGTTGAGCGGCCGGTTCGCCGCCAGCGAGAGATCCGTCATCAGCTGCTTCTGCTCGTCGCTGAACTCGGACACGCCCGGCAGGAACTCGAGGGTCGTGCCCGGGAAGTCACGCACGACGCGGGCGAGCGCGACCAGCTCCTCGCGGCTCGCGTGGCGCGACGGCACGGGCTGGCCGTCGCCGTCGTTGTGGGTGGGCGACACGGTCGACGAGAATCCGAGACCACCTTCGCGCAGCGACGTCGCGAGCAGCTCGCACATCGTCTGCAGCTCTTCGTCCGTCGCCTCGTGTCCGACCGCGCGCTCGCCCATCACGACGCGTCGCAGCGCCGAGTGGCCGACCATGAAGCCCGCGTTCACCGCGAGCTTCGCGTCGAGGCGATCGAGGTACTCGCCGAAGCTGCGCCAGTCCCAGGGCACGCCGGCTTCGAGACTCTCGAGGGGCATGCCCTCGACCCGCGCCAACATGCGCATCAGGTACTCGCCCGCCGTGTCCGAGAGCGGTGCGATGCTGAAGCCGCAGTTGCCGCCCACCACCGACGTCACCCCGTGGTAGGAGGACGGCGACAGGGTGCCGTCCCAGAAGACCTGGGCGTCGTAGTGGGTGTGCACATCGATGAAGCCGGGGCACACGACCCGACCGCTCGCGTCGAGGGTCTCGCGGGCGTCTTCCGTGACCTCGCCGATCGCGACGATCCGCCCGTCTCGAATGCCGAGGTCGCCCTGTTGGGCCGGGGCGCCGCTGCCATCGACGAGGGTTCCAGCCTGAATCTTGAGGTCGAGCATGGGATCTCCGGTGCCTGTCCGGTCGCGAGGAACGTCTGCCCCTCGCGCGGAGGTCTGGGTGCCGGTCCTCTCGAAACGCGCTCGCGAGAGAAGTCAGGAGCTCGTTCCTAAAGGAAGCCTTGGGTGCGCGCCAGTATACCCAGGGGTAGGTTCGCTCTCGGGATGAACTACTTCGCCCACGCCCACCTGGCCCTGCGGCGCTGCGACGACGCCGCCTTCGTGCTCGGGTCCATGCTGCCCGACTGGCAGCGCTGGGTCGGTGGACGCCTCGCGGCGGTGCACCACCCGGAGCTGGCGGAGGGCGTGCGTTTCCATCATGCCAGCGACGTCGCGTTCCACGGCAGCCCCACCTTCCACCGCCTCGAGCGCCAGGCGTTCCGCGCGCTCCAGGAAGCGGGCGTCGGGCGCGGGCCCGCACGCGGCGTGGCCCACGTGGGCGTCGAGATCCTGCTCGACGCGACCCTGCTCGCCGGCGAGTCGATGGAGGCGCCCTTCGCCGCCGCCCTCGATGCGGCGGATCGCTTCGGCGCGCACCTCGAATGGAAGTGCGCCGATGGCGCGGTGCGCTTCACCGAGGTGGTGACGCGACTGCGCGCCCGCGGTCTACCCCGACCCGGAGCCGAACCCGACCTGGCCGGCCGCGGCATCCTCCGCACGCTGGCGCCGCGGCCGCGGCTGCGGGTGAGCGCCGAGGAAGAGCCCGCGGTCCTCGCCTGGGCCCGACGCACGCGTCCCATCGTGGACGCCGCGCGTCCGGCGATGTTCGCGGAGACGGAAGCGCGGCTCGCGGACGCCGAGGCAAACGCCCCGGCGCCCGCGCCGATGTCCTAGACGACCGTCGCGCTAGCGCGCGCTGCCGGTCGGGATGTCCTGGAAGGCGAGGCCCTTGTCGGCCCGGATCTCCCCCGGCAGCCCGAGCACGCGCTCGGCCAGGATGTTGTGCAAGATCTCGTCCGTGCCGCCCGCCAGGCGCAGCCCCGGCGAGCCGAGCCACGACTGCTGGAACGCACCGCCGAAGGGCGTGTCGCCCGGGTCGTTGGTGGCGCCGGCCGCGCCCTGCAACTCCATCGCGAAGGCGGCGAGGTCCTGGCGCAGCGGTGCGCCGACCATCTTGCCGATCGAGTTCTCGGGCCCTGGTGTCGCCCCCTTCGAGAGCGAGGTCAGCGCGCGATAGCCCGTGTACTCGAGCCCCTTCAGTTTCCAGTAGAAGTCGGCGATCTTCTCGCGCACGGACGGGTCCTCGATCGCCGGGCGACCGTTCCACTCGGTCTCGCGGGCCAACTTGAGCAGGTCCTTGATCCCGACGCCCATGCTGCCACCGCTGCCGATCGACGCCCGCTCGTTCATCAGCGTCGTGATCGCACCGCGCCAGCCGTCGTTCACCGCGCCCACCCGATTCTTGTCGGGGATGCGGACGTCGCTGAAGAAGACCTCGTTGAACTCGCGCGAGTCGTTGATCTGGTGAATCGGCCGCACCTCGATGCCCGGCGACTTCATGTCCACGATGAAGTAGGTGATGCCAGCGTGCTTCTTCGCCGTCGGGTCGGTGCGGGTCACGATCATTCCCCAATCCGACTCTTGGGCACCGGTCGTCCAGATCTTCTGGCCGTTCACCACCCACTCGTCGCCGTCCTGAACGGCCGTGGTGCGCAGACCCGCGAGGTCCGAGCCGGCAGAGGGCTCACTGAAGAGCTGGCACCACACCTCGTCGGCGCGGAGCATCGGCTCGAGGTAGCGGTCCTTCTGCTCGGGGGTGCCATGGGCCATGATCGTGGGCCCGAGCATCCCCTGACCGATCCCGAACAGGTTCGGCGGGACGTCGAACTTCGCCTCTTCCTCGTTGAAGATGACCCGCTGCATCGACGAGGCGCTGCGGCCGCCGAATTCCTCGGGCCAGGTGATGCAGGCCCACTTCGAGTCGGCCTTCTTCGCCTGCCACGCCTTCGCGGCCTTCATCAGCTCGCCGGTCCCGGCGATGCCGCTCTGGCGGCGCTTGCCGGGTGCGAGGCGCTCGGCGTTGGCCTCGAGCCATTCGATCGCCTCCTTGCGGAAGGCGGCTTCTTCGGGCGTATCGTTGAAGTCCATGCTCTAGGCCTCCAGTCGGTCGATGAGCTTGTCGCGCCACTCGCCGGGCGTCCCCAGCGAGAGCGACAGCAGTTTCGCGCGGCGGTAGAAGAGATGGCAGTCGTACTCCCAGGTGAAGCCGACGCCGCCGTGCATCTGAATGATCTCTTTGCCGGCGAGGTCGTAGGCCTCGCAGGCAGCCACGCGCGTTCCACAGGCCGCGGTCGCGAGCTCGTCGTCGCCCGTCGACAGCGCCCAGGCACCGTAGTAGGCGTTCGACGTCGCGAGCTGGATCGCCGCGTAGACGTCGGCCATGCGGTGCTTCATCGCCTGGAAGGACGCGACCGGCCGGCCGAAGGCGTAGCGCCCCATCGTGAACGCCTTGGTCTCGTCGAGGGCGCGCTCGGCTCCGCCGATCTGTTCGAAGGCGGTGAGCACCGCGGCCCGGTCGAGCAGGTGGGAGATCGCTGCAGCGCCCCCCGAGCCCAACGCCTCGGCCGCCGTACCCTCGAAGTGGAGGCGCGCCTGGCCGCGCGACGGATCGATCGACGTGATGGTGTCGCTCTTCACACCGTCGAGCTCGGCGAGCACCAGCTGCGGCCCCGACGCTCCCTGGGCCACGACGACGGCCAGCCCGGCAATCCCGCCGTCGGCCACCGGGAACTTCGTGCCGGTGAGCGTGCTGCCGTCGAACTTCGTCGCGACGGCGTCGGCGCCGACCCGGCCCGGCCCTTCCGCGAATGCGAAGGTGCCGATCAGGTCCCCCGACGCGAGTCGAGGCAGATACTTCTTGCGCTGCTCGTCCGAGCCGAACTCGAGCACGGCCTCGGTAGCGAGGTAGACGCTCGGTCCGAACGGGATCGGCGCCAACGCGCGACCCAGCTCCTGGGCGATCAACGCGAGTTCGAGACGCCCGAAGCCGGCACCGCCGTACTCCTCGGGAACCGCGGCTCCCAGCCAACCCATTTCGGCGACGCCCTTCCACAGCGACTCGCTGTGGGTGCCGCCGCCCTCGAGCACCGCGCGTCCCACCTCGAGCGTGCAGTGCTCGGTGAGATAGTCGCGGGCCGTCTGTTGGAGCAGCTTCTGCTCCTCGGAGAAATCGAAATTCATGGTCCCTCTCCGGTCATGGTGCGTGACACTATAACCGCCCCGAGCCCCAGGGCGCCGAGCCGGGCGAAGCTACCGGGTGCGCCGCTAGGCTGAGCCCCGCGGGCCCGCGCCCCGGGCCGAAGGAGCCGCCCTTGCCCCTCTTCACGCTGCGCTACGACCTGCGCTGCGCCCCCTTCGACGACACGACCTCCCAGACCCTGTTCGCCACCGCCCTCGACCAGTGCGCCTGGGCCGACCAGCTGGGCTTCACCAGCGTCACCCTCTCCGAGCACCACGGCTCGCCGGACGGCTACCTGCCGAGTCCGCTCGTCTTCGGAGCCGCCGTAGCCGCCCGGACCGAGCACCTGCGGCTGATGATCGCTGCGCTGATCGTGCCGCTCCACGACCCGATCCGACTCGCCGAGGACCTGGCCGTGCTCGACGTGGTGAGCGGTGGACGCGTGATCCCGGTGCTCTCGGGCGGCTATGTCGCGTCCGAGTTCCGCACCTTCGGCCGCGAGCTACGCGAGCGCGCCGAGATCATGGAAGGCATCGTGCCGCTGCTGGAACAGGCCTGGAGCGGAGAGCCCTTCCCGTATCGGGACGGCACTGCGCGGGTGCTGCCGCGTCCGGTGCAGCAGCCGCGTCCGCCGATCTTCATGGGCGGTGCTTCGGGTGCAGCGGCACGGCGCGCGGCGCGACACGCCGACGCCTTCCTGCCCCAGCTGCCGAAGTTCTACGAGATCTTCCGCGAAGAACGAAAGAAGCTCGGCAAGCCCGACCCCGGTCCGCAGTCACGGACGACGGGGAACTTCCTCTACGTCGCCGAGGATCCGGATGCAGCGTGGGAGCGCATCGCCCCCTACGCCCTGCACGAGATGAACGCCTACGGCGCCTGGATGGCAGAGGCCGGGACCGAAGGCCCCTACGAACCGATCGACGATCCGGCCGCCTTGCGTGCGACCGGCCAGTACCCGGTGATGACGCCCGACGCGCTGATCGAAGAGGCCCGGAAGCTCGGACCGATGGACGCGATCATGTTCCACCCGCTGATGGGCGGGATGGACCCGGAGCTCTCCTGGGCTTCGCTGCGCCTGTTCGAAGAGCGGGTGCTGCCCGTGCTGCGCGCGGACGCCGGCCGGTGATCGGACGCGAGGGCTACACCCTCGATCCCGACCGCACCTTCCGACGCCAGATCCGGCTGCGTGCGGACGGCGCGAACGTCACGGGCGAGCTCGCCGACGACGCCCATCACTTTCGTGTGACCCTCGAGCACGATGGCGCGAAGGTGGTGTCGCTCGATGGCAACGCGCTTCGGCACCCGTGGTCGACCTGCCCCGAAGCGCTGTCGCCCTTGCGAGAGCTGGTCGGCATGCCGCTGTCCGAGCGCGCGACCGCGGTGGGCGCGTACAGCGCCGCGCGGCGCAACTGCACCCACTGGTTCGACCTCGCGGGGCTCGCCGTCGCCCACGCGGCGTCGGGCCGGACCGCCCGCGACTACACCTGTGCGGTCTGGGGACATCCGCAGGACGAAGTGCACGCCACCCTCGCCCGGGACGGCGAGCGGCTCTTCGCCTGGAGGCTGGTGGACGACACCATCCACGGCGACCCGCCCTTCGACGGACGCTCTCTGCGCGGGGGCTTCCTCGCCTGGGCCGAGGAAACGCTCCCGTTGGATCTGGCCGAGGCGGCCATCGTGCTGCGCCGGGGCTGCACGATCGGCGGCGTCCGCTTCCTCGACCTCGACCACGCGAGCCACGCGCCGGACGTCCAGATCGTGGCGGGCCAGTGCCATACCTATACGAAGGGCACGGCCGAGCGCGCGAAGCGCATGCACGGGTCGCGCCGCGACTTCACGCGGGTGCCGGGAGGTCCGCTCGGACCGACGGACGAGGAGCCATCCGCGCCCGCTTGATCTCGGGCCGATCGACCTCATGCTCTCGGGGTGAGCGACACGGACCCGCAGCGACTCCGACGCAGCATCGGCTGGGGCGGCCTCGTGCTCTATGGGCTCGGCACGACCATCGGTGCCGGCATCTACGCCCTCATCGGGGTGATCGCCGGCCGCGCCGGGATGCAGGCGCCAATTGCCTTCTGCGTCGCCTCGGGGATCGCGGCGCTCACCGCGGCGTCCTTCGCCGAGCTCTCTTCGCGTTTTCCACGCGCGGGGGGTGAGGCCATCTACGTCCTCGAGGGCCTCGGAAGTCAGCGCCTCGCGACCGCCGTGGGCGTGCTCGTGGCGCTCGCCGGAATCGTGTCGGCGGCCACCGTGACCCGTTCCTTCGCGGGCACCTTGAACGCCCTCGTCGCCGTGCCCCACCTGGCCGCGACCCTGGGCGCCATCCTGACCGTGGGTGCGGTTGCGGCCTGGGGCATCCGGGAGTCGGTGTGGGCCGCCTCGCTGATGACACTCCTCGAGATCGCCGGACTCGTCTGGGTCGTGGGTTCCGCCGGCGATGCCTGGGCTTCGCTTCCGCTCCGGCTCCCCGAACTCTGGCCCAGCGGCCTCGACGCGTGGACCGGGGTGGGGGCCGCCGCCATGCTCTGCTTCTTCGCCTTCCTCGGTTTCGAAGACATGGTCAACGTCGCCGAAGAGGTCCGCGACCCGAAGCGCACCCTGCCGCGCGCGATCGGCGCGACGTTGCTCGTGACGACCGGGCTCTATCTGGTGACGGCGCTCGCCTGCGTGCTGAGCGTGGCACCGCAGGAGCTGGCGCGATCCGACGCGCCGCTCCTCCTCGTGTTCGAACGCAACGGCGGCGCACCGCTGGCGCTCGGGTGGATCGCGCTGCTCGCCATGCTCAACGGGGCCCTCGTCCAGATCGTCAAAGCGGCGCGGGTGCTCTTCGGGCTCGCCGATGTCGGCGCCCTGCCCCGCCCCCTCGCCTCGGTCCACCCACGCACCCGCACGCCGGTCCGATCCACGGCGCTCGTCCTGGTGATCGCCGCGGCACTGGCGATCGGGCTGCCCGTCGAGACGCTGGCCGTGGGAACGTCGGGCGTCACGCTGTTGACCTTCGCCCTCGCCAACCTGGCGCTGATCCGGCTGCAGCGAAGCCCGACGCCCCCCGACTGCTTTACGACGCCCCGCTGGATCCCGGTCGCAGGCTTCGGACTCACGTTCGGTCTCGCGACCTTCGGCGCCTGGCAGACGCTGGGGACGGGCTGAACGCGACCGGTGAATGCGTGGTCGCGTCGTGTCCGGGCGACTCAGGTCGTGCTCTGAGGACTCAGGTCGAGCCCTGAAAACTCACGTCGGGTTCGGCGGCCAGTCGACTCCGGCGCCTTCCGCGAGCGAGAGGATCAAGGCCTGGGTGCCATCGCGCGCGTGTCCGCTCTCGGCAAGCGCGGTGTAGAGCTCACGCGCGAGACGCGCCCCGGGGAGGTCGATGCCCATCCGCGCCGATTCGGCGAGCACGATGCCCAGGTCCTTCACGAAGTGCTCGACGTAGAAACCCGGCGCATAGTCACCGGCGATCATGCGCGGTGCGAGCCCCGAGAGCAGGAAGCTGCCGGCAGCCCCCTTTGCCACGGACGCGAGCACGGTCTCGGGATCGAGTCCCGCGCGCACCGCGTACACCAGCGCCTCGCAGACGCCGATCATGTTGTTCGCCACCAGGGTCTGGTTGACTGCCTTCGTGTGTTGACCCGCGCCCGGCGCGCCCTGGTGCACAACGGTCTGGCCCATCACCTGGAAGGCGGGCTCCACGGCGGCGAAGGCCGCGGCGTCGCCGCCCACCATGATCGAGAGGCGCGCCTCGCGGGCGCCGACATCGCCCCCGGACACGGGCGCGTCCAGCGCCGCGCAACCGCGCGCGCTCGCCGCCGCCGCGATCTCTTCCGCCAGCGCGGGCTCGCTCGTCGTCATGTCGACGACAATGCCACCGGGTGCCAGCCCGGCCAGCACGCCGTCTTCGCCGAGCACCACCTCACGGACGTCCCGCGGCAGGCCCACCATCGTGAACACCACGTCGCTCTCGGCGGCCACGGCGCGCGGGGATCCGACCCACGCGGCACCCTTGGCGACGGCGGGTTCGGCCTTCGTCTCGGAGCGCGTGAACACCGTCGCCGCGTAGCCCGCCGCCTGCAGGTGCCCACACATCGGTGCGCCCATCACCCCCAGGCCGATCCAGCCCACGCGCGTTCTGCCCGGCGCCAGCCCCTCCACGGGCTACTCGGCAGCCACGTCGAAATGGTCCGAGTAGAAGCGCAGCGCGCCGCGCCGCTCCTCCGCATCGAGGCCCAGGTCTTCGAGGACGTAGCGGATGGTGCCGTGCCGGCCGCGCGGGTGGGCGTCCATGAAGCGCTGCATCGCGGAGAGCGCATCCTCGGTGAGCGGGTGACCCGCGAACGCCAGCACCCGTTCGACCATCGCCACGTCGTCCTTCATGAATTCGCGAAAGTGGACGTCGAAGACCTGGTCGTCGGGGATGGCTGCGCGCCCTTCGATCGATCCACGCAGCAGGTCTTCGACCCGCGCGCTCCAGATCCGACCGATCCGGTGCGGATCGACGGACGCGGCGCTCATGCGGTGGCCGTAGGCGAGCATCGTGCAGAGCGACGCGGTGATGCGCAGGGGGTCGCGGTGGGTCTGGACGACGCACGCGTCGGGGAACACCTCGATCAACGGCTCGAGCTGCTCGAGATGCTGGGGGCTCTTCAGGATCCAGCGCTTCGGCCCACGCAGCCACTGGAGCGCCTGCAGGCAGCGCCGCAGGTAGCGGTAGGCGGGACGCTGATCGCTCTGCTTGTACCAGCGCACGTAGCTCGGGATCTCGCAGCTCGACTCGAAGAGCATCGTCGAGAACGCGATCGCGAGCAGCTGGATCTCTTCGTGGACCGCGTCGGGCTCCATCTCGTGCATGGCTGGGAAGAGCGGCATCACCTGATGCAGGAAGTCGAGGGCCTTCCCACAGCGCACCCAGCGCGGGTCCTGGGCGTCGCCGGTGGCCGTCTCCTTCGGATCGGGGAAGGGCTCGAGGCTCTCCCAGTACGGCAGGCTCCGAAGCGAGGGGTCCTGGGAAATCAGGTTGTGGAGGTGGGTGGTGCCCGTCCGCGGGAGGCCCGCGATGATGATCGGGCGCTCGATCCGCTCTTCGGCGATCTCCGGGTGGCGCCGGAAGAGCTCGGCCAGCCGCAGTCGGCTGGTCAGCAGCTGCAGGATCAGGCTCCGGTTGCTGAAGCGTCCGAGCACGTGGAGGCCCGCCTCGCGGTCCAGGGCGTCGCACAGCACTTCGAAGGGCGCGCGGAAGTCGTCCTCGCCGAAGTCGTCGAGCTGATTCTTGCGGCGGGCGGTGTCGAGCAGGTTCTCGGGGTCGAGCGAGATCAGGCGCGGCGCCAGCGGACGCCCCAGTCGGTTGATCGCCCGGACGGGGAACGGCAGCTGCGGCGCATCCAGATCGGGGATGCGGATCGGCTCGGACATGGGTCGACGGCGCCTCCTGGGCCTCCCATTCCAGCGCAGGCCGTGCGTGGGCGCCAAAGCGAACAGGCGGACGTGACCTCCGTGGAAGCCGAGGGCGTGGGCGGCGTAGACTGGCGCCCCGACCTCGAGGAGTCCCCATGGCCAACGATCGCCCGCTCGCCGGGCTGCGTGTCATCGATCTTGCCGACGAGAAGGCCGAGCTCAGCGGCCGTCTGCTCGCCGACTTCGGCGCCGACGTGATCCGCGTCGAGGCCGCGAGCGGTGCGCGCTCGCGAACCATCGGTCCCTTCCACGAAGGCGAGAGCCTCCACTTCGCCTACCGCAACGCGGGCAAACGCGGCGTCGTGCTCGACCTGGACGATGCGTCCGGACGCGAGCAGCTCGACGCGCTCCTCGCGGGTGCCGATGTCTTGATCGACTCCGCGCGGCCCGACGCCCTCCCCGCTCGCGGGCTCGAGCCCGCACGCCTCACCGAGCAGTTCCCCCGCCTCATCACCCTGCAGGTGACGGACTTCGGGTTGAGCGGCCCCTACCGCGATTGGGTCGGCACCGACGCCGTCCTCGAAGCGATGGGCGGCCTGCTCTGGAAGGCCGGCGTCGCCCACAAGGAGCCGCTGCTCCCGCCCACGCCCCTCGCGTACGACCTCGCGGGCATCGTCGGTGCGTTCGCGGTGCTGCTCGCGCTCCACCACCGTGAAGACACGGGCTACGGCCAGCACATCGACTTCCCCGTGCTCCAGGCCGCGGCCCAGGCAACCGACTGGTCGTTCTGCAGCGCCTCGGTACAGATGGCCCAGGGTGGCCGGCCTGTCGAGGTCCGCGCGGGCTCCGGACCGCTCTACACGATCTACGCCTGCAAGGGCGGCTACGTGCGGCTGGTGATCCTCTCCCCGCGTCAGTGGCGCGCCATGTGGGAGTGGCTCGGAGAGCCCGAGGCCTTCGCGGATCCCTTCTTCGAGAGCTTCATCGCCCGACTCCAGAACGCCGATGTCTTGATGCCGCTCTACACCGAGCACTTCTCGACGATGACGATGGACGAGGTGTCGGCCGAGGCCCAGCGCCGCGGCATCGTCTGCACGCCCGTCCTGCGTCCCGAAGAGGTGCTCGCAAACGAGCACCTCCAGTCGCGCGGCACCTTCGCCGCGAACGAGTGGGCGAAGGGCATCGAGGGGCCGATGCCGAGCGGCTTCCAGGAGATCGACGGCGTCCGTCAGGGTCCGCGCAGTCGTGCGCCCGAGCCCGGCGAGCACCAGGAGGCCGTCTTCGCCGATCTCCCCTCCCCCCAGCCCGCCCCGTCCGAGCCGCGGCCGGCGCCGAGCCTGCCGCTATCGGGCCTGCGCGTGCTCGACTTCGGGATCGGCGGCGTCGGCGTCGAAGGCTGCCGGATGCTGGCCGACTACGGCGCCGACGTCATCAAGGTCGAGACCGAGACCTACCCGGACTTCATCCGCGTCGTGCTCAGCACGCCGATCTCGCCGTCCTTCGCGTCGTCCTCGCGGACGAAGCGCGGCTTCGGCGTGAACCTGAAGAAGCCCGAGGGCCTCGCCCTGGTGCACAAGCTCATCGAAGACGCCGACGTCATCATCGAGAACTCGAAGACCGGCGCGATGGACGAGATGGGCGTCGGCTACGCGAAGGTGAAGGAGCTGAACCCGCGCTGCGTGATGATCAGCAGCCAGCTGCTCGGCTCCCACGGCGCGTGGAAGGATTGGATCGGCTACGGCCCGAGCACCCAGCCGATCGGCGGCATGGTCCATCTCTGGAACTACGATGACCAGGAAGACCCCGCCGGCTCCACCGCCATCTTCCCGGACCACCTCGCGGGCCGCGTGGTGGCGATCAACGCGCTCGCCAGCCTGTGGGCACGCCGCACCACCGGCGTGGGCGCCCACTCGGAGGTCGCCCAGGTCGAGACCGTCGTCGGCGTGCTGGGCGATCTGCTCGGGAAGGCGGCCCTCGAGCCGGGCTCGGTCGGGCCGCGCGGCAACAAGACCGATCGGGGCGCGCCCTGGGGTGTCTTCCCCTGCGCCGGCGACCAGCAGTGGTGCGTGATCAGCGTGCGGGACGACGCGGACTGGGCTGCGTTTGCGCGGGCGATCGGCAATCCGGACTGGGCCCAGGATGCCGGCTTCGCCACGGCCGCAGGTCGTCTCGCCGAGCGCGACGCCCTCCACGACCACGTGCGGACCTGGACCGCGGAGCGCACGAAGCAGGAGGTCGCCGAGACGCTCCAGGCCGCGGGTGTTCCGGCGGGACCGATGTTCACCGGAGCCGATCAGGTCGAGGACGCCCACTTGTTGGAGCGCGGCTTCGTGCGCTGGATCGATCAACAGGTCATCGGCCGCATGGCCTTCGAGGGTCCGGCGTTCGCGGCCTCGGGGATCTCGGAGATCCAGGAGTTCCAGGCACCGCTCTCTGGCGAACACACTCGCGAGATCTGTCGGGAGCTCGGGGTGGACGACGCCGAGGTCGAGCGGCTGCTCGCGCTGGGCGCCCTCGAGGAACCGAAGCCGGCCTGAGCATCCACGCCCCGGAGGCCTGCTTGTCGAACTCAGCGATTCGAGTCGGTGCGCTCGCAGCGCTGTTTCTCGCTGCGATGTCGGGCTGCGCGGGCTCGGCCCAGACCCGCGAGGTCCCGATCGGCAAGTCCCGTGTCATCTCGGACCCGCGCGGCCAGTTCACGACGCGCCTCGGGCTGCCCCACACCATCGACGAGATCGAAGACGGGAGCGTGCGCATCCAGATCCCGCTCGAGGGCTCGCCCGTCCCGATGTACTGCTTCGTGCTGCGCAAGCCCACCGAGGTCGGTGCGTCGGTGGTGCGCATCGCGAACTCGGTGTTCGAGGCGTTCCGCAGCCAGGACCTCGTCGTCGAGAACGAAGAGCTGGTCTCGATCGAGGCTGGTGCGATCGGCGAAGGGTTCTACCAGGCTGCCTCGATCTCCTACGTGTTGCGCAGCGACGAGGGAGCAGGGACGGGCCTGGCCAAGGCAGCCTCGGCGAATCTCGACGACGGCGCGATCTCCTGCAACCACGCGGACGCCGGCTACGCCGAGACGTTCCGTCGGGTCTTCGCGGACCTCGTCGGAGGCTTCACGGCGCGGTCGCCGGCCTATGAGAGCTTCTACCGGGAGATCAGCATCCTCCGCATCAACGGGCGGGAGCTGGGTGCGCTCGCCGTGTCGCTGCAGCGCGACGCGGAGGGCGACGTCCGGATCGTCTCCGAGGCGTCGATGATCGCGCCCGCGGGCGGTGCGAAGCTCGACCCGATCTATACGCAAGACATCGCCTGGTCTCGCCCGAGCGGCGCGCTGATCAACGCCTACGCGCGGGAAGCGAACGTCGTCGGGGATACCACGACCCTCGCTCTCGAGTGGACCCGGGAGGACGGGTGGCACGTCCAGGGCGTGCATCAGGAGAAGGCGCTCGAGACCTCCCTCGACTACGACGGCCCCCTGCACAGCCCACTCAGCGTGGAAGGCGCGCTGCGGTCCCGACTCCTCCCCCATGGAGACGAAACGCGGCTGGTCCTGAAACAGTGGCTCTCGTCCTCCCCGGACGAGATCGCCGACGTCGTCATCGAAGTGGAATCGGAACCGCCCTTCCAGAGCACGATGCACGCCGGCCGCGTCACGCTCCGGGGAGAACGGGACATGGATGGGTCCGTGCGTCTCGCGCGCCACGAGACCGAGAACGGGGGCGAGATCGAGATCGAGCGGATCTACCGGCGCGGCGACCTCTAGCGCGCTCGCGTGCCCATGCGCGAGGCCTGGCGGGCGGCGCGCGATCGCCCCCCCCCCCCCCACCGTGACCCCGGGAGAACACCCCCC
>JBCCEW010000042.1 GCA_039030075.1 Myxococcota bacterium
CCCATCGGGCGTTTCTTCGACTCGTTCGGTTTCGGGCGAGAGGGCCAAACGCCGGTTGGAGTGGCCCCGGGCGCGGGCCCCGCGCGGGGGCCCGGACCGGGTGAGTAGCTAGCCGGCAACCACTGGCACCAGGCGTTCACCAACGGGCGCCGCGACCGGCTCCCCCGGCTCGAGAACGCTGGCGCCCATGTCGCGCTTGATCTCGGCGAGCTCACGGCGCGCCGCCTCGTGGCGAGCGTCGTCGCGGATCGCGCGCAAGCGGTGACGCATCTCCTGGTCGTCGCTGCCGCTGAGCTCGCGGTCGAGGTCGCCCTCGGTGGCAGCGCGCGCGATGTAATCGCGCACGCCTTCGAGAGCCCGCATATCCGCATCGACGGAAAGCCCCTCGAGTGCCTCGTTCAGGCGCCGACGGGCGTTCGCGTTCGCGAGCGTCGCCAGCATGCGTCCCTTCTCGCGGGTCAGGCTGCGGATCTCTTCGCGAAACCGCACCAGGTTGTTCTTCGCCTCTTCCGCCTCGTTCCGGACGCCCTCGAGTTCACGCTCGGAACGCTCGAGGTCCTCGAGCAGACGCTGCTTGTTCTCGATCAGGGTGAGCGAAAGCTCCTCACGGCCGCGGCGGATCGCCGTGCGCACGTCATCGTGGAGCCTTGCAATCTCCACGCGCCGCTCACCGATCTCGGCCTCGAGCTTGTTGCGCATGTAGAGGATGCCAGCGACGGCCTCCTTCAGATCGCGATACTGCTGGGTGCGATCCTCGATGGCCTGCTCGTACACCGCGGCCGGGTTGCGACGCTCGCTGCGTCGAAGCCAGCCTCCGAAGGTGCTGCGCACCAGGTGCCCAAAACGCGCAAAGAGGCCGCGGGGTCGTTCTCGGGTCATCGTGTCCATGTTCTTCCTCCAATCCGCGCGCTAGGAGCGCGACTTCGAAGTCTCGTCTTTGCCCGCCGCGCGACTCCAGTCCTCCGAGCGGAGGCCAAGCTCGCGGATCTTCTGCTGCAGGCTCTGCCGCACCATCCCGATCGACTCGGCCGCGCGGGAGATGTTCCCGTCCTGGGAGCGCAGGGCCTCGAGCAGAAAGCGGCGTTCGAAACGCTCGACGTGGCGCTTCTTCGCCTCGGAAAACGGCAGACCCGCCTCGGACGTCTCGTGCGCAGTGGCCACCGATTCGCCTGCGATATGGAGATCGGCTTCGTCGAGCACCGAACGCCCGCCGAGCACCGACGCCTGTTCGATCACGTTGCGGAGTTCGCGCACGTTGCCGGGCCAGTGATGGCGCGCGAGGGTCGCGAGGGCCCCCTCGCCCAGGCGCTGCTTCTCGCGTCCCAGCCGCTCGTTCACCTGCTCGAGGAAGCGCAGGGACAGCGCCGGGATGTCTTCGGGCCGCTCGCGAAGCGGAGGCAGCTCGATCTCGACGACCTTCAGGCGGTAGTAGAGGTCCTGGCGGAAGCGCCCCTCGCGGACCTCGGTCTCGAGGTCGCGGTGGGTGGCGGCGACGACGCGGACGTCGACTTCGAGGGGCTGGTTCCCGCCCACGCGCTCGAAGGAGCGTTCCTGCAACACGCGCAGCACCTTCGCCTGGGTGGCGGGCGCCATGTCGCCGATCTCGTCGAGGAAGATGGTGCCGCCGTCGGCGGCCTCGAAGCGACCTTCGCGGCGCGCGTCGGCGCCGGTAAAGGCGCCCTTCTCGTGACCGAAGAGCTCGCTCTCGACGAGCTCGGGGCTGATCGCCGCGCAGTTCACGGCGACGAAGGGCCGGTTTGCGCGGTTGCTGCGGTTGTGGAGCGCCTGGGCCACGAGCTCCTTGCCCGTGCCGCTCTCGCCGCGCACCAGCACGGTCAGGTCGGTCTCGGCAACCTTCTGGATCGTCTCGAAGACGCGTTGCATGAGCGGACCCGACCCGATCAGATTCTCGAAGCCGTATTCGCGCTTCACCCGATCGAGGAGGATCCGGTTCTCGCGGGCGAGGCGCGTGCGCTCGAGCGCGCGCTGGACCACCAGACGGATCTCGTCGTTGTCGAAGGGCTTCGGGACGTAGTCTTCGGCGCCCGCCTTCATGGCATCGACGGCGATCGTCTCCGAACCGTGCGCCGTGATCATCACCACGACCGTCTCGGGCGTCAGCGCCTTCACGCGCTTCAAGACGTCCATGCCGCTCGCGCCCCGACCGAGCGCCAGATCGGTCAACACCAGATCGAACTGGCTGCCCGCGTCGAGGCGCTGGATCGCGTCGTCGCCACTGCCCGATACGTGCACGTCGTAACCGGCACGCCCGAGGAGACCGGAGAGCGCGATCTGGATCGCGCGCTCGTCTTCGACGACCAGGATCCGCGCCTTCACGACAGGCTCCCCTCGTGGCGGATACCCGCGCGGTGCTTCGGAAGGGTGATCACGAAAGCCGCACCGTCTCCAGCGCGCGAACTCGCCTCGATTTCGCCACCGTGGGCCTCGACGAGCTTGCGCGTGATCGCGAGCCCGAGACCGGTGCCGTTGGGCTTGTTCGTGTAGAAGGGGCTCCAGAGCTTCTCGAGCGCATCCGTGTCGAAGCCCGGGCCGTTGTCGGCCACCCGCAACCAGACGCGGTCGCCAGCCAGGTTCTCTCCGACCTGGACCTCGAGCCGGGGAGCTTCTTCGGCGTCTTCGAGGGCGTCGACCGCGTTGCCCACCAGATTGATCACGACCCGGCGCAGCTGCTCGGCATCGCCCTCGATCTCGCCAGGGGCGTCGACTTCGTGACGAAGGATGATCCCGCGTCGCTCGATGCGATCGCGGAAGGTGGCGAGCGCCGAGTCCACGACCTCGGCCAGGCGCAGGGGTGCCGCCTGGGTCTCCTCGTCGCGCGCGAAGCGCAGCAGGTGGGAGACCGAGCGCTCGACGCGGGTGAGTTCGGAAAGGGCGACCCGCGCGTATTCGACGTTCTCGTGGGCGTCGGGATCCTCTTCCATCTGCTGTACGAGACTCTTCGCTGCCGTGATCGGATTGCGAATCTCATGGGCGATCGAGGCCGAGAGCTTCTCCATCGAACGCGCGTGCTCGGTCTCGAGCTGCTGACGCTCCTCGTGGAGCTGGTCGTAGACGCGCTTCTCGATCTCCTCGCGCAGGAACTTGGTGCGCAGCTGGGGCTCGACGACCAGGGAGTAGAGCTCGCGGAGGTAGCGCGGCCCGAAGATCAGCATGACGATCACGCCGATCGGCCAAACGAAGGTCAGCAGCAGGATCGCGACCAGGCTGAACTTCAGCGCATCCCCGGTGAGCTTCGCCTTGCGCTCGGCGACGTCCTGGGCTTCGTGGATCAAACGCTCTTCGGCCGTCATCAGCTCGGTGTCGTGGGGAGCGCCGAACTCCTCGCGCTCTTCACGGCGCTCGCGTTCACGGCGCCGACGTCGATGCCGCTTGCGTCCTCGGCCGGCGCGCTGCTCGTCGCTCATCGCGATCCCTCCTCCGAACGTCCCCGGTCGCATCGTGGGCGTCTGCATCAAACCGGCTCTCCCGTCTGCCCCTGGTTCGCCCTCGCCGAGGACGGCCGCTTGGGAATCGTGATGGTGAACTCGGTGCCGTCGCCCGGCTCGGACTGGGCTTCGATCGAGCCGCCGTGGGCGTCGACGACCTTCTTCGAGATCGCCAGGCCCAGCCCCGTTCCCGAATCCTTCGAGGTGTAGAAGGGGCTGAAGATCTTGCGCAGCGCCTCGGGGTCGATACCCGGTCCGTTGTCACGAACGCGCACCCAGCACTCGGTGCCGGCGAGGTTCTCCCCCGCCTGTACGAGGAGGCGCGGGTCCGGTGTGGCGCTGCCCTGGAGCGCGTCGAGCGCGTTCCCCACCAGGTTGATCAAGACGCGCCGCAGTTTGTCCGGATCGCCGTGCAAGACGGCGCGCGTGCCGATCTCGGTATCGACGGTGATCCCCGACGCGTCCAGGCGATCTCGGAACGACTCGAGCGCCGAGTCGACGACGTCGGCGAAACGCACTTCGCGCAACTGCAGGTCTTCGTCGCGGGCAAAGCGCAGCAGGTGCGCGACCGAGCGCTCGACGCGATCGAGCTCGTCGAGGGCGACCTTCGCGTAGTCGACGTTCTCGTTGGACGTCGGGTCTTCGCCCATCTGCTGCACCAGGCTCTTCGCAGCGGTGATGGGGTTGCGGATCTCGTGAGCCACCTGGGCCGAGAGATCCTCGAGCGAGCGCTCGTGGCGATCGCTGAGGTTCTGGCGGGTGAGCGGTCCGTCCTGGGCCACCTGTCGCGACACTTCGCGCTCGAGGAAGCGGCGGCGCATCTCGGGGGCGACGATTGCCGCGAAGTAGTGGCAGGCGATTCCGATGCCCCAGCCGAGCGCGACGATCATGGCGGGCCGGAAGCCGGTGACGAACAGCAAGAAGGCGCAGGTCGCGCCGTAGGCGACGAAGTGCGAGACGAAGCCGACGCGCGCATTCGCTCGGCGCTGGGCCGCCCGGTAGGCCTTCTCTTCCGGAGTGCGCGGTCGCTTGCGCTCGCGGCGGCGCGAGCGCTCGCGATCGCGGTCGCGTTTCCGGCGGTGATCGCCACCTTCGCGGGGGTCGTCCCAGTCGTCTCGGGAGCGACGTTTGGAGTGACTCATCGGGCCCTCGCTTGCACCGGGGGCCCAAGAGAACCCGCACGGCCCCGGGCGGCGTCTCGGGTCAGTATGGAAAGGACCGGCTCGGAATCCCATCTCGCGCATGGAAGTTCTCTAGAGCAAGGCCCGTGCCCAAAACGTGAATTCAACGAAATCAGCTACTTAGCGCGTTGGCCCCGACCCAGGTGCAGCCCTGTGACTGCAGCCGCAGGCGTCGGGGTGCAGCAAACCGACTGCGGACTCGGACGCGGGCTCGGTGCGGAGGATTCGAGCGCTATCGTCGCCGGCCGCGGTTTCGCGACCGCATCACATAGGGAATGGCAGCGTGGCGTTGGATCGGATCGTGGTCGTGGGAGGCTCGTTGGCGGGGATCCGGAGTGCGGAGGCCCTCCGTCGCAAGGGCTTCGAAGGCACCCTCGCGTTGGTGGGCGCCGAGGACGCGCGCCCCTACGACCGCCCGCCCCTCTCGAAGGAACTGCTGCGCGGCGACCGAGAGCCCGAGCAGATCCAGCTGACGAAACCCGAGGCCTTCGACGGTCTCGACCTCGAACTCCATCAGGGAGTCGCCGCCGAGCGCCTCGAACCCGGCGAACGTCGCGTACACCTGGCTGGGGGTCGCGCGCTCGACTACGACGGGCTCGTGATCGCCACCGGCGCGCAGGCCCGCCCGCTGCCCGGTACCGCTCCGCGCGAAGGCCTCTTTACCTTGCGCACCCTCGACGACGCGCTGCGCCTGCGGGCAGCGCTCGAAGCGTCGCCTCGTGTGGTCGTGGTGGGCGCCGGTTTCATCGGTGCCGAAGTAGCGGCCACCTGCCGCGCGCGCGATCTCGACGTCGTGCTGGTGGAGCCCATGGCTTCCCCGATGGCCCGGGTGCTCGCACCCGAGATCGGCGGCGTCTGCGCCGCTGCCCACCGCGACGCCGGCGTCGACCTGCGACTGGGAGTGGGGGTCGAAGCAATCACCGGAGACCGACGCGTCGAAGGAGTGGTCCTCACGAACGGGGACACGCTGCCTGCCGACGTCGTCGTCGTCGGCATCGGGGCCACGCCCGCCACCGACTGGCTCGAAGATTCGGGGCTCGCCCTGAACGACGGCGTCGTCTGCGACGGGACGTGTGCGACCGAAGCGCCGGGCGTCGTCGCGGCTGGCGACGTCGCCCGCTGGTACCACGAGGGCTACGGCGAACACGTGCGCATCGAGCACTGGACCAACGCCGTCGAGCAGGCCGACGCGGTGGCCGACCGGCTGCTGGCCGGCGATGCCTCAGTGCCTGCGTTCGCGCCCGTGCCCTTCGTCTGGTCGGATCAGTACGACCTGAAGATCCAAGCCACCGGCCGCATCGCGCCCGACGACGAGGTCTTCGTGGCCCACGGCTCGCTCGAGGAGCGGCGCTTCGTCGCGCTCTTCGGGCGCGAGGGAGTCTTCCGCGGCGCGCTCGCGATCAACCGGGTCCGTCAACTGATGGGCTACCGACGAATGCTACGGGAAGGCGCGAGCTGGGACGCCGCCGTGGAGCACGCGCGCGGCAGCTAGTCCGGCTCGGGCGACTCCGCGCGGCCGGCCTCGCGCTCCTCGAGGTAGCGCAACACGATCCGCGACAGTCGCTCGCGCGCCTCGGGGATCGGCAGGAAACGCGCCCACACCACTTCGCGGCCGTCGACCCGGACCCCGGGCGGTTCACTGCACGCGAGCTCGAAGAAGTGGGCGTGGTCCTGGGCGTACGCACCCGCGTCGAGGATCTTGCCGTGGTAGTCGAGTGCTTCGGCAGCGACGTGGATGCCGACTTCTTCGCCGAGCTCGCGTACCGCGGCCTCGCGGGGCGACTCGCCGCGCTTCAATCCGCCCGCCGGGAGCGACAGGGAGGGGCGATACGAGTTCTGGATCACCAACAGCTCGCCCGCGCACCACACGGCGACGTAGGAGCCCTCGATGCGGGGCTTGCGAAACCGCCACCACAAGAGCTGCAGCTGGTAGGCCACGCGCATGCCGGCGCGCCACACGTGATCCACGGCGCTCGCGGGCGGGATGGTCGGCTCGCTCACCGCCCGCGCACGCGGCGATACAGCCAGGGCAGGCTCTCGTCCATGCGGTAGTCGATGCCCGAGTGGTTGTCGGGGAATTCCTGGTACTGGTGCGAGATGCCCAGCTCGAGGAGTCGGTCGTGCAAGAGTCGTGCACCGAAGTGCAGCTGGAACTGGTCGGACGTGCCGCAGTCGATGAAGATGCCGGCCAGGGAATCCAACTGCTCCTGGCTGCGCTTCCGCTCGACCAGCCGGATGGGATCATGACTGCGCCAGCGACGCCAGCGCGCTTCGTCGACAACGGCGGTGCGGACATCCATCGGCAGATGAAAGCCCAGCGGCGCGTCGGGGTCGGGATCGTAGAACGCGGCCATCGCCAGGAACATCAGCGTCGACATGTCGGCGCCGCTCGGCTTTCGCTTCGCGTAGAAGGCGCGCAGGAAGCGGCGCGGGCTCCCGCCGTGGCGCGCCAACACGTTGCACACCTTCGGGACGTCGGCGCGGTAGCAGACCTCGAAGAACATGTCGCCCGAGTGACAGGCGACGGCACCCCAGTGACGCGCGTAGCGCATGCCGTGCACGATCGCGCCGTAGCCCCCGGACGACTTCCCGAAGAGTGCGCGTCGCTGCGGGCTCGCCTCGGTGCGGTAGCGCGCGTCGACCGCGGGAACGACCTCGCGCACGAGGTAGTCGGCGTAGCGCCCGACCGCGGAGGAGTTGATGTACTGGTTGCCGCCGAGACGGGTCCAGCAGTCGGGGAAGACGGCGATCACCGGCCCCATGCGTCCGTCGTGCACGAGGCGCTCGAGGCGCTGGGGGACGCTCTCGTCGAAGGCCTTCCAGGCGACGTGGGCCGCACCGGAGCCCATGAATCCGACCAGGTCGACGAATACCGGGAAGCGGCGGTCGGGAGAACGGTCGTACTCGGGCGGCAGGTAGACCACCACGTCGCGGCGCGCCGGATCGCCGAGGGCGTTCCCCCGCAAGACCTCCGAGGTCAGTGCGAACCGTTCGACCCGCCCGCGCAATCGCGTGGCTCTGCGCAGCATGCGTCCTCCCGCGCCGAGCGTACGGCGCGGGAGGACGCGACGGAAGGGGTGTGGCACATCGGCCCGGAAACGAGGCCGCTCCCGTCAAGACCACGGAGCCCCCGCTCGTGGTCAAAGCCCACACCGACGGGAGCGGCCAGAAACGCTGCTGTCGTTGCCTTCCGATGAGGGACCCGCGCGGCGTTGCCGCTGGGTCCCGGTCCGCACGAAGAAGTTGCCCGCTGCGGGAGTTCTCTGCTCTGCGCTGGTCTGTTCGGCTCGATCCCCTGTGGTTCCGTGCTGGTCCGCGAGCGCGTCCGCAGGGTCGGGCGAGGCGAGTATTCCAGCTGTCACCGACGGTGAATGTGACGACGATCACCAATCAGCGTCGGAGCGCAGCGATCCCGGGGCCGCTCCACCGTCGGTGGAAAGCTCGAAAATACGAGGCAGCGCGGGGCTTTCGTTCAGTCGACGTCGGTTTCGTCGACGTCCACCTGGCCGGCGAGGCGCCGTCGCACGTGGGACCAGCTCATGCCCGCGGCCAGGATCCCGGCGAAGGCGAAGATCGAGACCCAGGTGAGGACGCGCGGGCTGTCGCGCGAGATCAGGCCGAAATCGATGCCCATCCAGACGAGCGTCCCGAAGAACGCCGCCGCGAGCACGAAGCCAATGGCGCCCAGCGAGCGGGTCGAGGCCCGCAGGTAGACGGTCCAGCCGATCAGGAGCACCACCCCGACGAAGGCCTGGACGGCGTCGAAGCCGCCGGCTGCCTCGGTCACCCAGTGGTAGTAGGAGGTGCCTTCCGGGTTGTAGGTGGCGGCGATGAGGACGAGGGCGCCGAGAAAGCGGAGGGCGACTCCGCCGGGACTGAGTCCGTCCATCGGCTAGGCCGAGCCTCCGCGGAACTTGCGATGGCCCCAGAGCAGGAGCAGCGAGCCGCCCGTCGCGAGTGCGAGGCTGCCGAAGTTGAAGCCGGTGACATCCCCCCACCCGAGCTGGGTGCCAATGAACCCACCCACGAAAGCGCCGGCGATGCCGATCAGGATCGTCACGAAGATTCCGCCCGGGTCCGGCCCCGGCATGATCCATTTCGCCAGCGCACCGACGAGCAGTCCCAGACCGATCCACGACAGGATTCCCATGGCGTTCTCCCCACTCTGGCGGCGGACTCGGAGTGAGCCGCCGCGGCGCGACGTCACCCCGCGTCGGGGGGAACGGCGCGACCCGAGTGGAGCACAGCGCCCCCGCCGGGCGCAAGCGCGACTGCGGCGTCGGTTCTATGCGTGGGACGGGCGACGCCGCCAACACAGCGCCAATACACAGAGCGCCCCGGCCGCGAGTCCCACGCGACGCCCGGGCTCGGGCAGTCGGTAGATCGCGCCAACGCCGATCGATACGACGTAGAGATCGCCGTCGGGGCCGATCTTCAGGTCGGTGATCGACCCGAAGCCGCTGGCGATGCGCAGCAGGTCGCGCTCGGTGTTGTCGTCGGCCACGAGGTCGGTGAGCGCCGGAAACGCGCTGAAGTCGAAGCCATCGCGGGCCGGGTTCAACGGGAAGGCGTAGATCTGTCCGGCGTTGCTGTCGGCCACGAGGGCCTGGTCGTCGAAGCTCGGGCCGAGACCGCTGCCGTTCGGGAAGACGATCGCGGTCGGCGCATTCGTGTCGAACCAGGTGAACTCGGGATCGCTGTAGGTGTTCCCGGCACCCGGCATGTCGAAGAGACCCGGCGGCGGGAGGCTCGCGGCCGGCCCCATCACGTCGCGCCAGCCGCTGTTGAAGCCCGCGTCGACGCGGTTGATCTCGTCGTCGGTGCCGGGCCCGTTCTCCGTGTCCCACAGCGCGCCGGTCACCGGGTCGAGGGCCATGCCGAACGAGTTGCGCACGCCGTAGGCGTAGTAGTCCATCACCTGGGTTTCGCAGACTTCCCCGCCCGGGCAGTCGAGATCGCTGGTGCAGGTCGTGGTCGTCGTCACCGAGCAGTAGGGCGTGAACGGATTCGCCGGTACGGGCGAGCCATCCTGCTGGATGCGCAGGATCACGCTCGAGTCGTCGGGTGCGGGACCAGCCGCGTTGTTCTGGGTCTGGCCGTTGAGATTCAGGTCGCCGATCACGGCGTAGAGCAGGGCTCCGTCGGCCACGCCCGGCAGCTCGCCCGGCGGCCCCAGCACGAGGATGCCGCCGTCGTGGTTCGGGCCGGGCAGTACCGGAAGGTCGAGCAGCAGCGTGGGGTTCTCGAGCTGCGCCGTGGTGGGGTTCCAGTCATAGCGATAGACGCGGTTGCCGAGCGGCGCGCCGCCGTCGACGGCGGCCTCGGTGTAGAAGAGGAAGACATCCGGAGGAGACTGCGTGTTCACCGCGATGCCAAGCAATCCGCGCTCGCTCGACGCGTTCACGGCGACGTCCAGGACCGGAGCGGGCTGCAGCGTCCCGTTCAAGACGCGGCGCACCTGACCGTCGTTCTTCTGCAGCACCAGAATGTCGTTTGGAGCGACGAAGCCCATGGTGGTCGGCAGCGCGATGCCGGTCGTGACGGTGCTCAGGCTCAGAGGCGGATCGACGCTCTGGGCCTGGGCGGCGAGGGAGAGCCCGAGCAGGGTGATCGATGCCGAGACGAGAAAGCGCAGGGCACGCATGGCGATCCTCCGAGGGGAGAGGTGAGGGCAAAGCCGTCCATCGACCAGGATGCGCCAGCTGGCCCGACACCAAGGTGACACCGATCACAGTCGCTGGGGGCCGGAAAGGGTCGCGATGAGCCGGCCTAGAAGTGCCAGGGAAACTTCGAGAAGTCGCGGTCGCGCTTCTCGAGGAAGGCGTCGCGGCCCTCGGCCGCCTCGTCGGTCATGTAGGCCAGGCGGGTCGCCTCGCCAGCGAACACCTGCTGGCCGACCAGCCCGTCGTCGATCAGGTTCATCGCGAACTTCGCCATGCGCTGGCCGGTGGGGCTCTTCGTGTTGATCTCACGCGCCCATTCCAACGCCGTCGTCTCCAGCTCGGCGTGGGGCACGGCGCGGTTCACCATCCCCATCTGGAAGGCTTCCTCCGCCGTGTAGCTCTGGCCGAGGAAGAAGATCTCGCGCGCGAACTTCTGGCCGATCTGGCGGGCGAGGTAGGCCGAGCCGAACCCGCCGTCGAAGCTCGCAACGTCGGTGTCGGTCTGCTTGAAGACCGCATGCTCGCGGCTGGCCAGGGTGAGATCGCAGGTCACGTGCAGGCTGTGGCCACCGCCCACCGCGAAGCCCGGAACCACCGCGATCACCACCTTCGGCATCATGCGCACGAGGCGCTGCACCTCGAGGATGTGCAGGCGGCCCATGCGCGCCGGGTCGGGGGCCGTGCCGCCGTCGGCGCTGTACTGGTAGCCGTCCTTGCCGCGAATGCGCTGGTCGCCGCCCGAGCAGAAGGCCCAGACGCCATCCTTCGGAGACGGCCCGTTGCCGGTGATCAGCACGCAGCCGACGTCCGGGGTCATGCGCGCGTGATCGAGGGCGCGGTACAGCGCGTCGACGGTCTCGGGCCGAAACGCGTTGCGCACTTCGGGCCGGTTGAACGCCACGCGCACCGTACCGTGGTCGACGCAGCGGTGGTAGGTGATGTCGTCGGACGTGAAGCCGGCGACGGCCTCCCAGCGCTCGGGGTCGAAGAGGGGCGAGATCTCGTTCGCGGTGCCGTCGCTCATGCGTGCGTTCTCCTTTGCCCGCTTGGAAACTGCGCGGATCCGGTGCGCGGGGCGCGCAGTATAGCCAGGGTGCCGGGGCCGGATTCGCGCGGCGCCGTCCGAGCGGGCGGCCTAGGTCGCGGCCTGAGTTCCGCCGATTGGATGGTACTCAGAAGACGAATCCTGGATCCCCTTCGCGAACTGGCGTTGCTGCGGGCGGCGATGACGATCAGCGAGACCCGGAGAAACGGTCGTCAGGGCGCTTCCTCGAGAGACGCGTCGTCGAGCGACTCGCTCCACGGGAGACGCGACAAGTACATGACCTCGAACTCCAGGCGGTCCGGTGTAGCCGGACGGATCGCCTTCTCGCGGTGCTCCCGGAGATTCTCGGGAAGCCACATCGGGGCAAGGATCAGGGCCCGCTGCCACGGCTCGTCGGAGAGCTGGGCCAGACCATGCCGATCGAGGGCGCCGGCCAGCTCCGCGTACTTCATGGCAGCGATGTACCGCTCGCCTCGCTCGCGCTTGCCTTCGTCATAGTCCCAGTCCCGGGAGACCCACCAAACAACCGCCGGAGCAAGCGCCCACTGAAACCGATCCCCAATCGGCGTACTTCGCCAGCGATCGGCCCAGGCGAGGCCGATCCCTTCTGCTTGAAACGCAACGCTTCCTTGGTGCACAAGTTCAGCGAGCTGATCACCCTCACGCGCTGCCCTGGTCGCCAGCACCTCCTGCTCCGTCCTAACCTCCACCACGATCGACTCGACCAACGTATCCGCGGCCAGGACCCAGACCAACGAGGCGAGGGTCGTCGCGATGAGGGCGCCGGCCAGGAACGCCGTCGTATGCGTAAGGAAGTTTCGCACCGGCTACTCCTTTGCCATCCGTTCAAGCAGCTGGCGAAGCGCCGTGATTGAACAGGTCCGAAGCTCCTCCGTGCCGTCGACCCGAATCGCTTCCAACGACGCGATTCGCTTGCGGTACAGCGCCCCGATCTCGTCGTTCTCAAGGCCATGCGGACCCCAAATGGCGAGCTGACAAGGCGTGAACTGGCGGCGACCCGCTCGTTTCAGCTCCTGGAGATAGGTTCGCGGGTCCGCGTCCAGACCGGACGCGAGAATCTCGCTAAGCCACTCCGAGAACTCGCCGTCAGAGATCGCGAAGAGCGCATGTGCGACGCGTAGCGCGTGCCGGTCGCCGCGCGCGGCCAGCGGCTCCAAGCCGCGAAGTCGCCCCAGGATCCGGTTCCACTCCGGGAGCTTGTCGTCCGTGTAGACCGGCCGAGCCGGCGCGGCCGGCAGGAGCTGCTCCATCGCCATTGCCTTCCCGTCGGATGGGTCCGCGAGGTAGGCGTAGAAGGCTGCTTCGAAGCCTTCCCAGTCGAACTCGTCGGCCGACGCGCCCGAGGGCGCGCCGAGCAGAAGCAGGGCGAGCAGGGTGATGCGAGCCATCTCACGGCTCATCGGGAAAACGGAGGCGAGTATGGAGGAACGGAAAAGGGCGACCGGCTCAAAGACCGATCGCCCCGAAGTGGTCGGAATCCCGACAAGATACGTGGCGCGCCCAGCACGACTCGAACGTGCGACCTTCAGGTCCGCAACCTGACGCTCTATCCAACTGAGCTATGGGCGCAAAAAAGCGAAGGCGCAGCGTAGCGATACCGGCCCGGCGGCGCTCCCCCGGGCCTGCCCCCGTGATGGGGAGGCCCCCGGGGCGGCCGGCCGCCCCACAGGCGCGCTGCGCCCGCGAGCTCGGGCCCGCCGCCCCCGCCCCGGCTCAGGTGCCGTAGGCGATGTTGGCGTACCGCACGACGGCCGCCGTGAAGCGCTCGATGCGTCCGACCATCGAGTCCTGCAGGCGCAGCAGGCGCTCGAGGTCGAAGTTCTTCGCGTCGCCCGCATCGAGAATCTGGAACTCCTTGCGCATCTCGTCCCAATCACCGCGCAGGCCGGCGAGGAGCTGTGCCGCCAAGCGCCCGGACTCGCCGCGGTCTTCGCCCATGGCACCCGTGATCGCCTGGCTGGCGTTGGTGTCGGCGCGCGTACTTGCGTAGACCTCGATGGTCGACGCGAGGCGTTTGCGGTTCTGCGCTCCGTCGATGCCGGCGACGATGTAGACCGCCTGACGCACCGCGATCTCGCTCAGCATCGCCGCGTGGCCCGAGAGCGTCGCGGCGTCGCAGAGTTCGTCACTGGCTTCGGACGCGCGGCACTCCTGGTCGTACAGACCCATCAGCACCTCGGTTTCCTTCACGAGGTCGGCGGCGAGGCCGTCGAAGTAGCGGAGCATCAGGGGGTCCTTGAGTCCCTTGTCGGCGCCGGCGAACTGGCGGGCCGTGCGCAGGTAGTCGTAGGGGCTCGCGACGGCGACGCTGCGCATCGAGCGCCAGGCCGCGCCCACCTTCTCCACCTGCTCGCGAAGCGGGGCGCTCCAGGGCGCCGGCACCGCGTAGCCGGGGCTGCCGTGCTGCAGCGCGTCGATCACGCGATCGATGCGGCCGGCCGTGTCGACGAGGTCTTCCTTCCGCACACCGCCCAGATGGAGCTGGAAGAGCAGGTTCTGCTTCGCCAGCCGCTGGGCCAGGTGGCGGATGCGACCCGCCTCGATCTCCGCCACCGAGATCTCGTAGCCGATGACGGGCCCCACGGCGGGGAACCCCAGGGTGAGAACGGCGACTCCCACCAGCGTGAACGAACGTACGGAGGAGACGCGTCGTCGCGACCTCATGCTGCGACCTCCAGGCCCCGAACGGGGGCCGTCATGAACGGGCCGACCGAGGGGCCGGAGGACCCGTCCGCGTGGAGATCACCCATGAGGGATGCGGCATCGCCGCAGCTGGGCGATCCCCAATATGATCGTATTCCGCTCGCGGGTCGTCAAACGACACACGTTGGCGTCATCCGAGTGGGGATCGGACGAAGGCCGAGCCGCGGCGGCCTGGGCTCAGGAGGGCTGTGAGCGCGTTAGGCGCGCGAGAGCACCTGGATTGCCGAGCCCTTCACCGCCAACACGCCGTCGGCGCGGCGTAGCTCCACTTCGACATGGATTGCCGAGCGGCCTTCCGAGACCACACGCGCCTCGATCGAGACCCGGCCCTCGCGGACGGCCCGCAGTGGCGACACCCGCAGGTCGACGGTGCCGAAGGTCTGGCCCTCGTCGAGCACCGTAAGCGCAGCGGTCCCGGCGAGTTCGTCGACCAGCGCCGCCAGGAAGCCCCCGAACACCGCGCCCCAGGGCGTCAGGTAGGCGGGATCGACGTCCCAGTGGGTCCAGGCGCGACCGCGCTCCCAGCCCTCGATGCGCGGCAGGCGCAGGGCCTCGGCGTACGCGGTCGTCGGGGCGCGCCCTGCGACCACCTCGTCCAGGACGTGTCCCATGGGGTCTCCCAGGAGTTCGTGGGCGAGCCAGTCTAGCGGGGCGTCGCGCCCCGAAAGGCCTTCCGACGAGACGCCGAAGCCGAAGTGCCGTCGGCATCTCCCCCAGACGGGCGTGCCACGACGTGCTCTTCGAGCGCGGCGCGGACGACCACGTGGCCGTCCGCGCCGAACCCTGGAGGGAAGGCAACGAGCAGAACGAGTTCGTGCGGACGGTGACGGGCAGCCAGGCCGCGGCCTACTCCAGGTGGCTGCGCAGCATCCAGGCGTTCTTCTCGTGGACGTCGATGCGGCGCACGCCCAGGTCGGCGCTGGCCTGATCGCCGGCTGCCTCGGCGGCTTCGACGACGGCGCGGGCTGCGGCCACGACGCTCTCCTGGTCGGCCACGAGGTTCTCGATCATCGCGGTCGCCTTCGGGATGTCCGCGTCCTCGCCGATCTTCGAGAGCGCCGCGAACTCGCGGTAGGTGCCAGGCGCCGGCGCGCCGACCGCGCGAATCCGCTCGGCGATCTCGTCCACCGCCAACGCGAGCTCGCTGTACTCGGTCTCGAAGAGCGTGTGCAGGGTCGTGAACATCGGCCCGGTCACGTTCCAGTGATAGTTGTGGGTCTTCAGATAGAGGGTGTAGGAGTCGGCGAGTAGCCGGCTCAATGCGTTCACGATCGCGGTGTCCATGGGTTCCTCCTGATTCGCGGTGTTTCGCGGGTTCGACGTTGGCGAGAACGGGCCGGCGCTAGAGCTTCCCCACCAGCTGTTCCGAGGGTTCGAGGGTCGCGTCCCCCTCCTGCCACTTCGCCGGACACACCTCGCCCAGGTTGCTGGCGACGTACTGGGCGGCCTTCACCTTGCGCAGCAGCTCGGCGGCGTTGCGCCCGACCCCGCCCGGATGGATCTCGAGGACCTGGATGCGTCCCTCGGGATCGATGACGAAGGTGCCGCGCTCGGCCAGGCCGTCGGCTTCGATCATCACGCCGAACTGGCGGGTCAACGCACCGGTGGGATCGCCGAGCATCGGGAAGGCGATCTTCCCGATCGACGGCGACGAGATGTGCCAGGCCATGTGGGTGAAGTGGGTGTCCGTCGAGACGGCGTAGATCTCGACGCCGAGTTCCTGGAACGCGGGATAGTGATCGGCGAGATCCTCGAGCTCCGTCGGGCAAACGAAGGTGAAGTCGGCGGGGTAGAAGAAGACGACCGACCAGTGGCCGCGCAGGTCGCCGTCCGAGACCTCGATGAACTTGTCGTTCTGATAGGCGTTCACGCGGAAGGGCTGCACTTCGGTTCCGATGAGAGACATGGAGAGTTTCCTTTCGAGAATGGTTGGTTCTGGGTTCGGGTGTTTTCGAGTGGAGTGGAAGAGTGGAAGGACAGAGGCTTCGAGCGGAGCTCAGTTCGCGGCGGGCCCCGGGCGATCGAGACGGGGCAGCGTGGTGCCCTGGGTGGCCGCCCAATCGGCGGCGGTGCGACCGTCGCGATCGCGGTGTTCACGCGCGGCGCCGCGCGCCTCGAGCTCTCGAATGAGTTCGCCGCGGCCGACCAGCGCCGCGAACATCAGCGCGGTACGCCCTGCGACGTTCTCCTGGTTCACGTCGCAGCCGCGATCGATCAGATCGCGCGCGACGACCGCGTGGCCCTTGAAGACCGCGCCCATTAAAGCGGTGTTGCCGGCATCGTCGCTGCCGCAGGGATCGACGCCGACGTCGGCGAAGTAGCCGACGAGTTCGCGGTGGCCGTGGTAGGCGGCCAGGATCAGGGGGCTGTAGCCGCGGTCGGTGCGCGCCTCGAGCGAGGCGCCGGCTTCGACGAGCGCCTGCGCGAGTTCGAGATCGCCGGCCCGCGCGCTCGCGAGCAGATACTCGGCCGCTTCGGCGTCGGAGAGGTGACGCGCTTGGGCAGGCGCCACCGGCTCGAGGGCCGTGGGGCGACAGGCCAGCGCGGTGAGTGCCAGTGCGACGGCCCAGGCGATGGATCGGGAACGAATGGACATCGGAGACTCCTCGATCGAGGCGAGAGGGAGGAAGGGGATGGGCGGAACCGCCCGCCCATCCCCGGCGGCTAGCGGTGCTGGGCCAGGCGAGCCGCGTCGGCGCGGGCGCGCTCGACCTCGGTTGCGGCGAGTTCCGCCGCATCGGGATCGACACCCACGCGCTTTGCCACGGCCCGGCCGTAGTCGCGGTCGGCCTTCAGCAGGTATCCGACGATGCGCTCGCGGATCAGGCGGTTCTCGACCTGACCGAGATCACCGGCGATCGAGGCCACCAGCCGCTTGCGTGCGCCGCGATCCATCGACCGGTAGAGCACGCCCGCCTGGGCGTAGTTCCGCTCCTTCGCGATGCGCTGCTGCTGGGTCAGACCCTGCACCGGCGTCTGCCCGTAGCGGTGCCGCGGGTTCTCGGCGAGGGGACTGTTCAGGCTCGGCTCGTAGTTCACCGAACCCGACCGCACGCTGTGGTTGAGCGCGCCGTCCTGGTTGTTCGACGCCACCTGGGCCTGGGGCCGATTGACCGGCAGGTCCAGGTAGTTCGCGCCGATCCGGTAGCGCTGGGTGTCGGCGTAGGAGAAGAGGCGTCCCTGCAAGAGACGATCTTCCGACGGCTCCACGCCCGGCGGCTGCACCGCCGGAGAGAAGGCCGACTGCTCGGAGAACTGGAAGAAGTTCTCGGGCACACGATTCAAGGTGAACCGCCCGAGCACCACGCTCGGCACCTCGCTCTCGGGCCAGATCTTCGTCGCGTCGAGCGGATCGAAGGCGAAGCCATCCAGTTCGTCCGCGGCGATCACCTGGGCCTCGAGGGTCCAGCTCGGGTAGTTCTCCGCGCGGATCGCGTCGTAGAGATCGACGGTGGCGTGCTGGTGGTCGCGGCTGGCGACTTCCGCCGCTTCCTCGGCGTCGAGGGTCGCGATGCCCTGCTCGCTCTTCCAGTTGAACTTGACGTAGCGGACCTCACCTCGGGCGTTCACGAACTTGAAGGCGTGAACACCGAAGCCGTCCATCTGGCGGTAGTTCGCCGGTACGCCCAGGTCCGAGTAGAGCTGGGTGAGCATGTGCGTCGCTTCCGGGACGTGGCTGAAGAAATCGAAGAAGCGGTTCGGATCCTGCTTGTTCGTCACCGGATCGGGCTTCAGCGAGTGGACCATGTCGGGGAACTTGATCGCATCGCGGATGAAGAAGACCGGCAGGTTGTTGCCCACGAGGTCCCAGTTGCCCTCATCGGTGTAGAACTTGAGCGCGAACCCGCGCGGGTCGCGCAGGGTCTCGGGCGAGCCCTTCGAGTGAACGACGGTCGAGAAGCGCACGAAGACCGGCGTTCGCTTCCCCTCTGCGGCGAGCATCGAGACCTTGGTGATCTCGGAGAAATCACCGGCACTCTCGAAGACGCCGTGGGCGCCGATGCCGCGCGCGTGGACCACGCGCTCGGGGATCCGCTCTCGGTCGAAGCGGGCGAGCTTCTGGATCAGGTGAAAATCTTCGAGCAGGACGCCGCCACCGGGGCCCGCCGTCTTCGAATCCTGGTTGGACCCGACCGGGGAGCCGTGGTCGGTGGTGAGTCCTGCCGCGCCGGCACTGCCGGCCAGCAGGCAGGCGGCCAGAGCCGCGATGGCCGATCGGACTTGCATGATGACCTCCTTTTCGTGGTCGCGATTACCGCGATGACGAATAGGCGTTGCATCGATCGTGCCAATGAGATGATATATCGGTATTTCAAGGGGTTAGCGGGATGACCGCCTCAGATCACCGATTTTTCGGTGACTGAGACTTGGCAGAACCCAAGATTTCGACGATATTTCGGTTTCTACGAATGAGGACGCTCCCATGGCCAGCGCCAACACCCCGCTCCCTTCCCGCCTCCGCGAGCTCCTGGGCATCTCGGATGGCTCGGATTTCGAGGAGATCTCGCGCCGGGGCCTCGATTGGCTGCGCGGAATCGCCCCTTACGACCTGGCCACGCTCTTCCTGCTGGAAGAGGACGACCTGGTGGCCTGCACGGCGCGCGGCCCGCTCGCGGAAGAGGGCGTCGCGGGACACCGCTTGCCGCTCCAGCGCTTTCCCTCGATTCGCGAAGCGATCGAAATGCGGCGCGCGCGCATTTTCACCGAGCAGGATCACGCCCACGGCGAGGGCGACCCCTACGACGACCTGCTCGACCTGCCCCACGGTCATGCCTGCATGGTCGTGCCGCTGTGCGCCGGCGACGACAACATCGGCATCGTCACCGTCGACCGTCAGGTCTGCGATCCCTACCCGGAAGAGACGCGCAGCCTGGTCGAGGTATACGGCCAGATCTTCGCGGTGGCGCTCGAGCGCAGCCAACGGCTGGGCGAGCTGACCGACCTGCGCGAGCGCGAGAGCGAGGCGCAACGACTCGAAGGCCATCGCGTTGCGGCGCCCGCGCGCATCCTGGAAGAGAGCGTCGAGCCGCGCGTCCAGGACCTTGCACGCAAGGCCAAGGCCGTGGCGGCCACCGACACGCCGGTCGTGATCCTCGGTGAAACGGGCACGGGAAAGGAACAGCTCGCCCGCGCGATCCACGCCTGGAGTGCACGCGCCGATCAGCCGTTCGTCGCGCTCAACTGCGGAGCCGTGGCGGCAGAGCTCGTCGAGAGCGAGCTCTTCGGTCACGTGAAGGGCGCCTTCACCGGTGCGAGCGGCAAACGCCTCGGCCGCTTCCAGACCGCGCACGGCGGCACGCTGCTCCTCGACGAGATCGGCGAGCTCGGACCCGAGCTGCAGGTGAAGCTCCTGCGCGTGCTGCAAGAGGGGAAGGTGACTCCCGTCGGCAGCGACACCGACGTCGACGTCGACGTGCGGATCCTGGCGGCCACGAACGTCGACCTCGAGGCGGCCGTCGCCGACGGAGCCTTCCGCGAGGACCTCTACTATCGGCTGAGCGTCTTCCCGCTCGAGCTGCCGCCGCTGCGGGAACGCCGGGCGGACTTCGCGACGATCTGCGACTCGGTGCTCGGCGATGTCTGCCGGCGTACGGGTCGCGCCCAGCCCCAGCTCACCCCCGAAGCGCTGGCGAAGCTCGCCGCCCACGACTTCCCCGGCAACCTACGCGAGCTCTCGAACGTGTTCGAGCGCGCACTGATCCTGACGTCGGCCGACACCCTCGACCCCGAGGTCCTCGACCTGCCGAGACGCGGCGCGGCGACGACCTCACTCGAGCCCGAGACCGCCGGCTCCGACGCGGCCCTCGCCACCCTGGCGGAAGTGGAACGCGCCCACATCGAGCGCGCCCTCGCCGCGACCGGCGGGCGGGTCTACGGCGATAGCGGCGCGGCAGCGCTCCTGGGACTGCGACCGACGACGCTGCAGAGCCGGATGAAGAAGCACGGCATCGCGCGCGAACGCGACGCGGTCTGAGGCCTCAGCGCAGCTGGGCCGCGACGCTCTGCGCGAGTGCCGCCAGTCGCTTGTGGTAGAGCACGCGGCTCGTGCTCCCGTCCTTCAAGGCGTAGGGCGACAGGCAGATCAGGTCGACGGCCTGGGCAGCGGGAAGCGAAGCGTTGCCGCGCGCGCTCGCGCGCCGGGCACGCACCCAGCGCGACACGAGCGACTTGAAACGCGCCCGCGCGGCGTCGACCAGGTCTTGCGCTTCGTCGAGCTGACGGCGGGAGAGCTCGTCGATCTCGGGCAGCCCGTGGTAGCGGTCGAAGAGATGGCCGAAGTAGGCCTCGAGGATCGCGCGCAGCTCTTCTTCGACGGGCCCCTTCGAGGCCGCAGCGGCCTCGACGCCGGCCAGCGCCGCATCGAAGCCGCTCTGCACCACCGCCCGAAACAGCGCGGCCTTGTCGGCATAGCGCGCGTAGAGCGTCGGCCGCGACACGCCCGCGTTCGCCGCCACGCGACTGAGCGACGTCCCGCGGAAGCCCCGCGTACCGAACTCGCGCAGCGCCGCGTCGAGGATCGCCTCGGTGGTGGCGTCCTCGGCAGGATCGTGCAACGACTGGGGAGACGCCACTCAGGCGCTGGGGTTGCGGAAGGGCATGCGCCGGAAGCGCTCGCCCGTCAGCACCGCCCAGGCATTGCTCACGGCGGGTGCCACCGGCGGCACGCCCGGCTCGCCCACGCCGCTCGGCGCATTCGCCGAGGGCACGATGTGGACGTCGACCTGGGGCATGTCGTCGATGCGAATCGGGCGATAGTCGTGGAAGTTCGACTGATCGACCTTGCCCTTCGAGAGCGTGATCTCGTCGAGCAACGCCGCGCCGAGCCCGTAGCCGACCCCGCCTTCCATCTGCTGACGCACGATGTCCGGATTCACGGCCAGGCCGCAGTCGACGGCGCACCAGACGTGCTCGACCTTCGGCGACCCGTCGTCATCGGCCCGGACCTCGACCACCTGGGCCACGACGCTGCCGAACGATTCGTGCACCGCGACGCCACGGGCACGACCCGGCGCCAGCGTGCGGCCCCAGTCGGCCATCTCGGCCGCCTTGCGCAGGACCTCGGCGTGGCGCGGGTGCTCGCCGAGCAGCGCGAGGCGCCCCTCGACCGGGTCGCGCCCGCCGGCGGCGAGCAGCTCGTCGATGAAGCTCTCGGCGCTGTAGGCGGTGTGGGTGTGACCCACGCTGCGCCACCACAGCACGGGCACTCCGACATCGGGGCTGTGCAGGCTCACGTCCAGGTTCGGGATCCCGTAGGACAGGTTGGATACGCCCTCGACCGAGGTGAGGTCGACGCCGTCCTTCACGAAGCGTGCGGCGTTGGCGCTGCCCTTCTGCACCGACTGGCCGACGATCACCTGCTGCCAGGCCGTGATGTCGCCGTTCGCGTCGATGCCGCCTCGCATCCGGTGCACGTAGATGGGGCGATAGAAGCCTCCCTGGATGTCGTCTTCGCGTGTCCAGAGCAGCTTCACCGGCGCCCGCGCGTCGATCGCCTGCAGGGCATGCGCGGCTTCGCGCGCGAACTGGCTCTTGTGCTGCGAGCGACGCCCGAAGCTCCCGCCCGCGAACTGCACCTGGATGTCGATGCTCTCGACGGGCACGCCCAGCTCGTCGGCCAGGGCTCCCAGGTCGCGGCTCGGGCTCTGGGAACCCGCCCAGATCACATAACGCTCACCCTGTTTCTCGATCACGCAGTCGAGGGGCTCCATCGGAGCATGGGCCAGGAACGGGAAGACGTACTCGGCTTCGAGGACCTGCTTCGACCGACCGAGCGCCTGCTTCGTATCACCGCGCGCCCCCGCCGGCAGGCCGGGCCGCTTCGCGAGCTCGCGGTACTCGGCGATCACGCGCGCGCTGTCGCGCTGCTCGGTGCCCGACTCGTCCCACTCGATCTCGAGACGCTCGCGCCCCTGCTTCGCGGCCCAGAAGCCGCGCGCATAGACGGCAACGCCCTCGGGCAAGACCTGCACGTCCTCCACACCCGGCACCGCGCGCGCCTTCGTGTCGTCGACCGAGCGCACCTTTGCGCCGAAGCGCGGCGGGTGGGCCACGAGCGTCGTGAGCATGCCCGGACGATCGATGTCGATGGTGTAGACCGCGCTGCCGTCGGTCTTCGCGGCGGTGTCGAGCTTCGCCAGCTTCGTCCCGATCAGGCGGAAGTCCTTCGGATCCTTGAGCGGCACCTCTTCGGGCGGCGTGAGCTTCGCCGCGTCGCCGACGAGCTCGCCGAAGCGCGCACTGCGGCCTTCGCCACCGATCTCGCGCACGACACCCTTCGCCGTCTCGATCTTCGTCGTCGGCACCTGCCAGCGGTTCGCCGCCGCCTGCACGAGCAGGGCGCGTGCCGTAGCACCAGCCTGACGCATCTGCAGGAACGAGTTCGCCATCGCGGTAGACCCGCCGGTGAACTGGATGGGCGCCCAGGTGTGGGCGTACTTGCTCGGGTCGGCCGGCGCGAGTTCGCCGCGCACCTGGCTCCAATCGGCGTCGAGTTCCTCGGCCACCAGGGTGGCGAGACCGGTGAGCGGCCCCTGGCCGAACTCGATGTGCTTGCAGGTGACCACCACCTGGTCGTCGGGCGTGATCGTCACGAAGGCGTTCGGCGCGAGCGGCGGACCGTCGGGAGCCTCTGCACTCGGTCGGCTCTTCGCGGGCAGGTGGCAGGCGAGCACGAGCCCCGCGCTGGCACCGAGACCGGCCTGCAGGAAGCGACGTCGAGAGACACCGGAGTCGGCGTGTTCGATGGTCATGGCTCAGCCCTCGAGCTTCGCCGCGGCGTCGTGGATCGCCTGGCGGATGCGTTGGTAGGTGGCGCAGCGACAGACGTTGCCGTGCATGGCCCCGTCGATCGCCGCGTCGTCGGGTGCGGAGTTCTTCGCGAGCAGGGCCGTTGCGGACATCACCTGACCCGACTGGCAATAGCCGCATTGGGGCACGTCTACGGCGCGCCAGGCTTCTTGCACGGCCTCCGCAGCCGGACCGGAGAGGCCCTCGATGGTGGTGATCTCGGCGTCGCCGACCGCACCGGCGCGGGTGGTACAGGAGCGCACGGCGCTGCCGTCGATGTGCACGGTGCAGGCACCACACTGGGCGATGCCGCAGCCGAACTTGGTACCGACGAGCTTGAGCTCGTCGCGCAGTACCCACAGGAGCGGGGTGTCGGCGGTCGCCTCGACCTCGCGCGTTTCGCCGTTGACCTTGAGCTTCACGATCCCACCTCCCGGAGTGATGTGTCCGCGCCCGGCGGGACGCACCGGACGAGCGAGAGGTGATTTTACACTTTGTGGGCGATTTGTAAGTTGAAGAATCGGTGGCGACGGGCAGAATGAGGGGGGCGAGCCCCGCCTCTCCCGGAGTCCCGATTCCGGAACCCCCTCACTCCCGCACCCGGGTGGACCTGCCGCATGGAAGAGCTGCGACCCCTGCTCGCCCGGTTCGATGCCCTCGCGCCGGACGAAGCGGCCGTTCTGGGCACTCTGGTGCACACCGAGGGCTCGACCTACCGGCGCCCCGGCGCGCGGATGCTCGTGCTGCCCGACGACACCTGGGTGGGCCTCGTCGGTGGCGGCTGCCTC